>NZ_JBKEAE010000002.1:0-12708 GCF_047971885.1 Tropicimonas sp.
GCCAGTGCCGCACCGCCGAGCGTGCTCTGCACCTGCGCCTTGCCGTTATAGGGAAGGCCCGCGTCCAGTGTCACATCCCACAGCCCGGCGCCGGCCTCGTTCGCCTTTCCGTCGAGCGTGACCGGGCCGGACAGGCTGGGCACGATGGCGCCGAGATCGGGCAGGACGGCGCGAAGCGCCAGCGCCGAGGTGCCGCCGCCATAAGTGCCGCCGCCCGAAACCGTGCTGCGATAGGGGCCGGTCGCATCGATGTTGAGCGCCCATGGCCCGCCCGCCTGCTGCGCCGCGGTCGCTCTGGCGTTGAGCGCACCGGTGAAGCCGGCGGCAAAGGGCCGGATATCGGGCACGGTCAGGTCGACCGCCAAATCGGTGCCGCCACCGCCGACAGTGCCGGCAAGGGCTGCGCTTGTGGATTGCGCACCATTCAGGTCGAAATCGAGCTTCCAGCGCCCCGCGCCCAGTTCGGATGCGTTGCCCCGTGCGCTGAGCGGGCCGGCAAGCTGGGGAACCACCGGGGCAAGATCGGGTACCGACAGGTCGAGATCGAGGCTGCTCTTGCCGCCGCCGACAAGCCCGCTGATGGCGGCAACGGCCTCCATCGGGCCGCTGGTGTCGAAATCGACCCGCCACAGCCCGTCGCCCGCGTCCGAGGCCGTGCCTTCGGCGCGCACCGGGCCGGAAAGCTGCGGCACCAGCGGTGCGATATCGGGCAGCCCGGCCGCCAGCCGGATACGGTGCGGGCCGTCGCCGACCGAACCGTCGAGGTCGAGCGCCGCCTGATAGGGGCCGCTGCCGGTAAGCGCGAACTGCCAGCCGGTGCCGGTTTCCCGGGCGGTGCCGGAAAGGTCGATGACGCCGCTGTGGCCGGGGACCAGCGGCGCGATATCCGGCAGGTTCAGGGCCAGTGTCAGGTCGCTGTCGCCCGGTGTTACCTTGCCACCGAAGCTGCCGGTCAGTTCGTAGGGCCCGTCGAGATCGACCTCGGCGCGCCAGTCGCCGGGCGAGGCTTCATGCGCCCGGCCCGACAGCGCCAGCGCCCCCTCGCGGCCCGGCAGGACAAGCCCGATATCGGACAGTGCCGCCTGAAAGCCGAAGTCCGAGGCGCCGCTGCCGATATTGCCCGAGGCGTTCGCCGTCACCGCGCGGCTGTTCAGGTCGAACCGTTCCAGCGTTGTGCCCTCGGTGCTGCGCCGCGCCGCGGCGCTGAGGGTTACCGGTTCGGCAAGCAGCGGATCGACTGTCGCGTTGCCGATCGACAGGCCGTCGCCCCCGGCATCGAGCGTGATGTCGAAGGTACCGCCCAGCAGGTCGCCTTTGCCGGCCAGTTTCGCCTGCGCCCTGCCGGCCAGCTTCTGGCCCGAAAGCGCGGCAAACCGTGAAAGGTCGGCCGCGTTGACCGCCGCGTCGCCGGAAAGATGCACGCTGCGCCCCTGAATGCGCGCGTCGCCTTTGGCGGCAAGGCTGTAATCGCCACCGGTCAGGCCGATATCGGTCAGATTCAGCGCGCCGCCCTGTTGCCATGTCAGCGCCAGCGTGCCCGCAAGGTCGCTGCCGACCGCCGCGCTCAGCGCCGCATCCTCAAGGGCCAGACCGGTGATGCGGTAGGAAAGATCCGACGCGACAGATATGGGTGTCTCGTCCTGAATCGTGCCGCTGCCCGAAAGGTCGATCCGGGCGATCTGCGTGGTCTTAAGATCGAGACCGGCGATCCCGCCGGCGATCTGGTAGCTGTCGCTCTGGCTGGCGTCGAATTTCGCCGTGATGGCGGCATGGCCGAGCGATACCGGGCTTGCCACTGGCAGCCGGACCGGAGCGCCGCCGCTGTCGGCAATCGTCGCCTCGACATCGAAGAAGGTGGGCACGCCTTCGGCGGAAAGCCGCGCCGCGCCGCGCAGGTCGAGGCTTCGGGCGGTCAGCGCCAGTCGGGTCAGATCGAACGCCCCGTCGACGGCGCGGCTGCCATCGGTTATCAGCCGGATATCGGTGCCGAAAAAGTCGTGGTATTCGGCCGGCAGCAGGGGGGTCACGTCGCCGCCAACCTCGGCCGCGAATTGCGAACTTCCGTCCTCCGTGCCGGTCAGGCGGACGTTGCCGGTGATACGGTCCTGATCGTCGGTGCGCAGCGCGATATCGGCACCGAAATCCGACAGCGGCCCTTCGCCGGCGATCGTCAGGTCGAGCGAGGGCGCCCCCGGCAGCTTCATCAGGGACGAGACCAGCCCGCCCGCACCTTCATCGACCCCGACATCGACCGAAAGCACGCGCGTTTCATTGGCAAAGCCACCGCGCAGCGCTACGTGATCGCCGGGGCGATCCTGCCGGTCAAGTGCGATGTCGACCGACCCTTCGCCATCGGCCAGGGTGACCGACCCGCCAAGCGCAAGGACCGCGGCCTGGCCGAGCACCGGCTCACCCAGTTCGGCGCGGTCGATGGCAAGCCTTCCGACGCGGATTTCGACCGGCAGTTCGGGCAGCGAGAACCCCGACGCCTCGGCCTTGGGCGCTTCGATCGTGTCGTCGGCGGGCGCGGCCACCGGGCGCCGGACCACGATCAGTTCTCCGGCCGAAAGCTCCTCGACCGAAAGCTGGCCGCGCAGCAGCGCGGCGCGGTTCCAGTCGAGCACGGCATTCCTGAGCGTCAGCCAGACGCCTTCGTCGTCGGCGATGGTCAGTTCGGCCAGCCTGGCCTCGCCGCTCAGCAACCCCTCGAAGCCGTTGATCCGCACCTCTCGGCCCGAACCCGACAGCGAGCGTTGCAGAAAACGCTGGATCATGCCGCCGCCGTCCTCGTCCTGCGCCGGCAGGGCGAGCGGGGTCAGCAGCACGATCAGGGTAAACGAAGCGGCGCCAATGATACGCATCAGAATGCCTGTCCGATACCGATATAGAGTTGCAGCGGATCGGCATCGTCGGGGCCGCCGCTGACGGGGGTTGCGAAATCCACCCGGATCGGCCCCATGCCGGTGCGATAGCGGATGCCGAGGCCGGCGCCGCTCATCCAGGTTCCGCCGCCGTCATAGAACTCCTCGGCGCCGACATAGCCGGCGTCGTAAAAGCCCACGAGCCCGAAATTGCCGCGCACATAGCTGCGGATCTCGCCCGACAGCGCGGCATAGGACCGGCCGCCATAGATCGTATCGTCGTATTCGCCCGCCCCGAGCGACTGATAGGGCTGGCCGCGCACCGAGCCGCCGCCCCCGGCAAAGAACAGGAAATCCTGCGGCGCCTCGGCTATCTCGGGCCCTAAGAGACTGCCGAACTGAATGCGCCCGGCCAGAACCGTGTTCCTGTCTTCGCCGAAGCCGTAATAGGCGCGTCCGTCCAGCAGCCACTGCGCGCCGTTGTCCATGTCCTTGATCCCGGCGAAGGGGGTGATGGTGGTGTCGATATAGAATCCGCCGGTCGGGTCGAGCAGATCGTCGCGCCTGTCCCAGGTCGCCTTGAGCGGCAGGCTGATCATCGAATAGTCGCGCTTGCCGAACGCGTCCTCCACCTTGGAGGCGCGGTAGTTCAGGCTGGCGTTCAGCAGCAGTTCCTTCGAATAATGATAGGTGACACCGGTCCCGATCTCGGCCGTGGTCGCGATATATCCCGGATCGTCCTCGTGCTCGACATAGGCCTGGAGGGTGAAATCCACATCCGGGTGAAAGGTTGCCGGGCGGGTGAAGGCGACCGAGCCGATATAATCGGTTCCGTTGTCCGCCTCGGTTGCGCCGATGTTCTCGATATCGAGGTCGAACCGCAGATTCTCGCCCCCGCCGAACAGGTTGCGGTGCATCCAGAAGGCGTTGACGCGCAAACCCTCGGTGCTGGTCAGTTCGGCGCCGAAGCCGAAGCGGCGCGGCTTTTCCTCCAGCACCTCGGTGTAGATGTCGAGCAGAACGCCGGGCCGGACATCCTCGGCCTCGTTCATCGAGACCGAGCGGAACACGCCCGTCCGGCGCAGCCGTTCGGCGGCGTCGTTCAGTTCCTCGGGGCTGTAGACCTCGCCCCCGGGAAGTCCGGCGATGGCGACGATCCGTTCCGTGCGCATGCGTTCGTTGCCGCTGACAATCAGGTCGCCGAAACGCAGCCGGGGCCCGGGCGCGAGCACAAGCTCCGCGGCCACGCTGTTGGTGGCATGGTTCGCGGTGATGTTCTCCCGCGCAAGAAACACCTTGGCGTGCCCGGAATCCTGCCATGCGGTTGTCGCCTGCCGGGCGGTCCGAAGGATCACGCCGGATTGTGCCACCTCGCCCTTCGCATATTCCTCGGGCAGTTCGGTGTCCGGGGCGAGCGGGCCGATATCGGCCTGCGAGAAGCGGAACTTGCGCCCCTGATCGACGGTAATGACGACATTGCGGATTTCGGCGGGCGGGTCGATCGGCGAAATATCCGCCGCTTCGCGCCCGTCGATCCTCACGCTGACGGTTCCGTTATAACGCCCCTCTTCGTAGAGCACCGTCAGCAGGCGGCGGTATTCGGCACGCGCGCTGGCAAGCGTATCGGTATTGCTGGGTAGTTCGACCGGCCTGGCCTTGCGCCGCCAGGGTGTGTACCAGTGCGGTTCCGCCGCCTTGATCGTCGCCTCCTGTTCGGCAAGCTGCCGCTTCATCAGCGAGGCGCTCTCCAGCGATTTCAGCAATCCGTCGCTGGCGCCCGGCGCATTCACCACAACGGAATCGAGCGAAAACGCCGGAAGCGCTGCCAGCCCGATCAGGGCAGCGGCGCAGGTGCGCGAACAAAGGAAAGTCGAAAGCCTCATGGCCAAAATCCTTAATGCAATCGCGGTAGAATCGTAACGCCGCAACGTTCCGTGCAGGGGGTTCATACGACCTTGTTACAGCGATACAACAAAAGACAACCTGTCGGCAAATTCGGCCGGACCTGCTTCGCGCCGCCGTGATCAGGCGCCGCTGCGCGAATGCCGAAGCGGGGTCGCGTTATACCCGGTATTGTGCGCGTGCAGCATTTGCGCCACGATACCTTGTAGAATCGGTCGCGGGGAAGAGGCGGGCAATGGCGGGATACACGATCACGGTGGCGCAGCAGAAAGGCGGCAGCGGCAAGACCACCGTCGCGGTCAACCTGGCCGTCCACCTGCTGGAACAAGGTCACAGGGTTGCCGTGCTCGACACCGATCCTCAGGGCTCCCTGGGCCGGTGGTTCATGACCCGGCGCGAGGCGACCGGAGGAGAGCCGGGCATGGAGTTTTCGACCGCAAGCGCCTGGGGGGTCGGCTATGAATGCGACAAGCTGCGGAAAACGAACGATTTCGTCATCGTCGACACGCCGCCCAAGGCCGACAGCGATCTGCGCCCGGCGCTGCGCGAAGCCAATCTGGTGATCGTGCCGGTATCCGCCAGCCAGCTCGATCTGTGGGCGACCGAAGCGGTTCTGGAACTGGTCGAACGCACCCGCAAGACCGGGCTTCTGGTGCTGAACCGGGCCCGCGCCGGAACGCGGCTCAACGCCGAGATGGAGGCCGGGATGGCGGAACTGGATGCGCCTGTCGCTTCGGCCGTTCTTGGCAACCGGGTCATTTTTGCCGAGGCGCTGGGGCAGGGATTCGGCGTGAGCGAGCGGCAGCGGTCCGGTCCGGCCGCTGCGGAAGTCGCGGCGCTTTCGGACGAGGTTGTGGCGATGCTCGAGCGGATTTGATCTGACTACGCGTTTCGGTGAGACTGGGCCGGCAGATCTGGCTTTGTAATATATCGTAAATACTGAATTTTACACTTTATATGGCAACTTCAGGCCCGACTCCCGCGGTCATTGGCGGAAGTTCGAGATCGTCGTGGAACCGCAAGCGACCGTTGCCGTCGACCGTTACCGCCCGAATGAGGGAGGCGCCGGCCTGAGGAAAATCCTCATGATCCTCGGCCAGGGCGAGCACGACGCTGCCACCGGTGCCATATTCGTCGATCTGCCGGGACAGGTCGAAACGCGGGCCGCATTGCCAGCGGTTGCAGGTCAGCGCGCGCATCTCGCGCGGCAGGGCGCATCCCGTCGCGCCGTGATACAGGCAGGAGTTCCTGACGCTTCGTTCGGGAATCCTGCCGATATAGGCAGCGCGGATTTCGTCGCGCGTCATGGCGGGATTGTCGGCGCGAAACCGCGCGATGTCCTTCTCGGTCAGGAAGGCCATGCGAAAAAGCCCAAGCAGGCAGCAATGCCCGCCGCAGGCGATACAGGCTGCGTTGAGCGCCGGGGGATCTGCGGCCGACAGGGCCCTGCGTTCCCCGATTTCGTCCGGCAGGGCGACAGATGCGTCGTGATCGGCAAAAACCCTGTCCAGCAGTGCGTCGATCCGGGAGGTGAGCCTTTCGATCTCGTCGGGCGCACGTTCGGTCGGTTTCCCGTCGATCATCGGGACAATGGTTGTCGGAATTGCGTGCCAGTTTGTCCCGCCAAGTCTTGCGGCGAGCGTGGCAAGCAGCGATCGCGCCCGGGCGAACCGTCGTTGCCGCATCATTTCCCGTTTGGCGCGCAGACTGGCGCTGTGCTGCTGGTCTATCTCGACCTGCCGCCGCGTGCGGCAAAGCGGGGCATCGCAGATATCGGCAGCGCTGCCGGCGGGCAGCGGCATGTTGCAGATTCGGCACCGTCTGTCGCGGCGTGTCAGCGGTGGGCCGGGGGTCAATTTTCCGGCCCGCCGCTGCGCATTCAGAGCACCGTCACAACCGTGCCGATCGGCACGCGCTTGTACAGGTCGATGACATGCTCGTTGATCATCCGGATACAGCCGTTGGAAACCGAGCGCCCGATGGACGAGGGCTGGTTGGTTCCGTGAATGCGGAAATAGGTGTCACGCCCGTTCTGGAACAGATAGAGCGCGCGCGCGCCAAGCGGATTGCCCGGCCCGCCGGGCTGAACATAGTCGGTGCCCCTGAATTTCGCATAGGTCACCGGATCGCGCGCGATCATCTCCTGCGTCGGGCGCCAGGTGGGCCATTCCTTCTTGACGTCGATGGTTGCGGTTCCGGTAAATTCCAGACCGGCCTTGCCCACCCCGACACCGTAGCGGATCGCCTTGCCGGGTTCGGTAACGAAATAGAGATAATGGCTGCGCGGCAGGATCAGGAGTTGTCCGGGCTTGAATTGCCTTTTTATCGGAACGACTTGCGGCGCAAACCTCGGGTCGAGCTTGAAGCCGCCCGTCGCGGGTGTTTCCTGTGCCAGCGCCGGCAGCGCCGCGACCGCAAGCGAGGCGGCAAGAAAGTCTCTTCGTGAAAGCATGTTACTCCGGATCCCACATTGATAATTCTTGGGAAAAGTAACTTTCAAAAACCGCCTTGAAAATCAACACGCCGGGTAACAACCGCACGAATTCGTGCGCCTTTGTGTGGTGCCGGTGCCGCTATCGGAAATTCAGATCATCGCGAAATCGGTGAACCGGAAACGGCCCTTGGGGGCCGGGCGTCGGTTGCGGCGCACTGGCGGCCGGGGCGAATGACGGCGTTGTTCGGCTTTCATCAATCTGGTCCTCTGAAAATGAACTCGACAATTCTCTATCAAGCATACCGCATTTCGGGCTTTGCGTCACGTCCGGAATACCGGAAATTCCGTTTTGAAATCCGTCTCTTGTCTGCCGCTGCGTCGATATCGGGACGGAGTCGGGCTTTCATGCGGGGTTGCGGTGCGGCAGTACTCCGGTACACCGTTGCGGCGGACTCAACCGGGAGAGTGGTGATGGATCTGGGAATTGCCGGGAAGCGGGCGCTTGTCACGGGGGCGAGCAAGGGGCTGGGGCGCGGCTGCGCCGAGGCGCTGGCGGCAGCGGGTGTCGATCTGGTTGTGAATGCGCGCGCCGCCGCGACGCTCGATGCCGTCGCGTCCGAGATCGCCGCAAGATACGGTGTTTCGGTTACCGCCGTCGCTGCCGACATCACCAGCGGGGACGGCCGCGACCGGGTGCTGGATGCTGCCGGACAGGTCGATATTCTGGTCACCAACGCCGGCGGACCCCCACCGGGCATGTGGACCGACTGGGACCGGGAGGATTTCATCGCGGCGCTCGATGCCAACATGCTGACACCGATCGCGCTGATGAAGGCGCTGCTACCCGGCATGATCGATGCCGGCTGGGGCCGGGTGGTCAACATCACCTCGGTTTCGGTCAGGGCACCGGTTGCGGTGCTGGGCCTGTCCAATTCGGCGCGCGCCGGGCTGACCGGGTACGTGGCCGGAACCTCGCGACAGGTGGCGCCGTACGGGGTGACGATCAACAACATGCTGCCGGGCATACATGCCACCGACCGGGCGATCAGCCTCGACGCCGGGGTGGCAAGGGCCGAGGGGATCACGCCGGGGGAAGCGAAACTGCAACGCGAGGCGGCTATCCCGGTGCGCCGCTACGGCACGCCGGCCGAGTTCGGCGCCATGTGCGCCTTCCTCTGCTCGCAGCACGCGGGCTTTATTGTCGGGCAGAACATCCTGCTCGATGGCGGCGCGACCAACCTGACGATCTGAGATGCTGCAGGACAGGTTCAGCCTCAAGGACGCGCTGTTCAACAAAAACAAGGTCACGCTGCTGGCGGGCTGGATGCAGTCGGCCGATCCGGGTTTTCCGGTCCGGGCGTTCGTGTCCGACGTGATGGCGCGCCTGCCGGAACTGGAACTGAAGGCGCGTATCGACTGGATCGCCGAATGCCTGATCGCGCGCCTTCCGCCGGGGTTTCCGGACGCTGCGGATATCGTCCGTGCCGCCCTGCCGCCGCCTCTCGACCCGACCAGAACAGATGACGATTTCGGCGATTTCATCGTGGCGCCGCTTGGCGTCGTTGTCGAGCGGCTGGGGCTCGGCGACCCGCAGCGCGCGCTCGATCTGCTGGAGGACATTACCCGGCGCTTCAGCATGGAATACTCGATTCGCACCTTCCTGAACCGCTGGCCGGACGAGGTTCTGGCCCGGATGGAGGATTGGGCCGGTCATGAAAACTACCACGTGCGGCGGCTGGTGAGCGAGGGCACGCGGCCCCGCCTGCCATGGGGGCAGAGGATCGGCATCGCGCCGGGGCGGGCGCTGCCGCTGCTCGACCGGCTTCATGCCGACAGCACGCGCTATGTTACCCGGTCGGTTTCCAACCATCTGAACGATCTGACGAAATCCGATCCGGCAGCGGTGATGGAACGGGTCGGGCAATGGCGCGCGGCGGAGCTTCAGGACAGCAAGGAACTGGACTGGATGGCCCGTCATGCCCTGCGCACGCTGGTCAGGGCGGGCGATCCGGGCGCGCTGGAGATGCTGGGCTACCGGGCGGGGGCGGAGGTGGCGCTGATCGCGCTTGAGGTGTCGCCCGCCGTGGTCGGGATCGGCGCGGCGATGGAGATCGCGGTGACGCTGCGGGCGGCGCGGCGGGAACGGGTGATCGTCGATTATTCGGTCGATTTTGCCAGGGCGAACGGACGCCGTGGCGAGAGGGTCTTCCGGCTGAAGGATGCCGAGATAGTGCCCGACAGGACGGTGACGTTTCGCAAACGTCATGTTTTCAAGGCGGACGCGACGACCTTTTCCCTCTATCCGGGGCCGCATTTCCTGCACCTTCAGCTCAACGGCAGGCGGCTCGGGCAGGTGGCGTTCGAACTGACCGGGCCGGAGCGCGGGAGCGGCACATCTTAACATATGGTTAACCCCCGCGCTCGATACTGGCACCGAACCAGTGGTGCGAGGAACGTCGTGATGTTTCCCTTTCTGACTGGCGCCCTGTCGCTTGTCGTGCTGGCCGGCATCAGCCTGCTGGCGCTGCGGCGCGCCTTTCTTGCCGAGGGGCCGGTCTGGCTGCTTTACGCGGCGGTGGCGGTTGTCGCCCTTCAGGTGGCGCTTGCGAGCCTGCTGTTGGTGAGCGATCCGCAGCAGGCGCTGCCGGTCTCGGCGGCGGGCGTTCTGCTGCTGTGGCTTGCCAGCCGGATGATCGGGCAGCGCGGCGCGGCGGGGCATTCCGACTGAACCTGCGGCGGGATCGGCCGGAACACCCGCTTGCCCATCCGCTGCGGCTGAGGCATGGCATGTCGCATGGCGAGAATCCGCGAATATGTCTGCGCCGAATGCGGTGCGCGCTACAACAAGTGGTCGGGGCGTTGCGATGCCTGCGGCGCCTGGAATTCCATTGCCGAAGAGGCGCCGCTCGCCGCAGGCCCGGGGCGGGGTTCGGCATCGGGCGGACGCGGCAAACCGGTGCAACTGCTGGATCTGGCGACCGAGGAGGCCGCGCCGCCGCGCACCTGTTCGGGGATGGACGAGCTTGACAGGGTGCTCGGCGGCGGGCTGGTTCCGGCCTCGGCCATTCTGGTCGGCGGCGATCCGGGAATCGGCAAGTCGACGCTGCTGTTGCAGGCGGCGGCCGAGTTCGCGGGTGCGGGGCTTTCGGTTGTCTATGTCTCGGGCGAGGAAGCCAGCGCGCAGGTGCGGATGCGGGCGCAGCGGCTGGGACTGGGGCGGGCGCCGGTGCGCCTGGCCGCCGAAACCGGCCTGACCGACATCCTCGCCACGCTCGACCGCGAACGCCCCGACCTTGCCATCATCGATTCGATCCAGACCATGTGGTCGGACCGGGTTGAGGCCGCGCCGGGTTCGGTCAGCCAGGTGCGTGCCGCCGCCCACGAACTGGTGAGCTTTGCCAAGCGGCGCGGAACGGCGGTGGTTCTGGTGGGCCACGTCACCAAGGAGGGGCAGATCGCCGGGCCGCGCGTGGTCGAACACATGGTCGATACGGTGCTATATTTCGAGGGCGAACGCGGCCACCAGTTCCGCATCCTGCGCGCGGTCAAGAACCGTTTCGGCCCGGCAGACGAGATCGGGGTGTTCGAGATGACCGGGGCCGGCCTGACGCAGGTGCCCAACCCGTCGGCGCTGTTTCTTTCCGACCGCGAGGTGCGCAGCCCCGGGGCGGTGGTTTTCGCCGGGGTCGAGGGCACCCGGCCGCTGCTGGTTGAGTTTCAGGCGCTCGTCGCCCCCAGCCCGACACCGCAGGCCCGCCGGACGGTTGTCGGCTGGGACGGCGGGCGGCTGGCGATGATCCTTGCCGTGCTCGAGGCGCGCTGCGCAATTCCGTTTGCCGGGCTCGATGTCTACCTGAATGTCGCGGGCGGGCTGCGGGTCAGCGAACCCGCAGCCGATCTGGCTGTTGCCGCTGCGCTGCTTTCGGCGCGCGAGGATGTCGCGCTGCCGGCGGATATGGTGGTTTTCGGCGAGATCAGCCTGAGCGGCGCGCTCCGCCCGGTGGGTCAGACAGAAAACAGGTTGAAAGAGGCGCAAAAACTTGGTTTTTCGCAGGCGGCGCTGCCGGAGCGGTCGAGCGGATCGGTTCCGGCGGGCGTCACGCTCCGTCGGGTTTCGGATCTGACGGAATTTGTAGGTGAAATGTTTGGCGCCGGTTGACCGGCGGACAATGAACTTTGACGGATCGGGGCAGGAAGGCAGGCGAATGGAAGGTTTCACCCTCGTCGACGGTGGCGTCGCGCTCATCATCTTGATATCGGCGATCCTCGCCTATTCGCGCGGTTTCGTGCGCGAGGCGCTGGCGGTTGCCGGGTGGATCGCGGCGGCGGTGCTGGCCTATATCTTCGCGCCGAGCGCCGAACCGCTGATGCGCGAGATCCCCGGGGTCAGCAAGGTGCTCGACAATTGCACCGCCTCGACCATCGCCGCCTTTGCCGGGGTGTTCGCGCTGGCGCTGATCGTCTTCGCGCTTTTCACGCCGGTCTTTTCGTCGGTGGTACAGCGCTCGGCCTTCAACGCCATCGATCAGGGGCTCGGGTTCCTGTTTGGCGCTCTGCGGGGCATGCTGATCGTCGTCATCGCCTTCGTCATCTACGATTTCGCCATGGGCGGGCAGGGGGTTGCCACGGTCGATAACAGCCGCTCGGCCAATGTCTTCGCCTCGATGAAGGATTCGCTGACCAGCCAGATCTCGGATCAGGAAACCACACTTGCCTGGCTGACCGACAAGTTCGAAACGCTGATCGACAAGTCCTGCGGCGGCGCGTCGGAGCCGGCGACACCGGCGGACAGCGCCGGCTGATTTCACCGCCTCGCGTAATGTTGAACGGCCGGGCCGGGCGCTCCGGTATAGCCGCTCGGGGTCTTGGATGCTGTTTTGTTGCGGTTGGCGTTCGCGGGTGCCGCCCGATACGGTGTTGCGTTTGCGTGTTTGCGTGACAAAGGGATGACACCGGGTGGCGAACGTCCTACACAGGCCGCGCCTGCCATTGCCCGGATTCGGAGCACCTTGCCTGATGCCTGCCGCGCTCACCGAGACACGTCCGTTTGCCGCACACCCCTTTGACGATGACAAGCTCCGCGAGGAATGCGGGGTTTTCGGCGTTATCGGTGCCGACGAAGCCGCCAATTTCGTTGCCCTCGGCTTGCATGCGCTGCAACACCGCGGGCAGGAGGCCGGCGGGATCGTCAGCCACAACCGCGAGACGGGGTTTCATTCGGCACGGCGATTCGGTTATGTGCGCGACAATTTTACCTCGGCCAAGCTGATGGAGACGCTGCCGGGCGATATCGCCATCGGCCACGTGCGCTATTCCACCGCCGGCTCGAAGGGCCGGACCGAGATTCGCGACGTTCAGCCGTTCTTCGGCGAATTCTCGATGGGCGGCGCCGCGATTGCGCATAACGGGAATATCACCAATGCTGTCGCGCTGCGCCGCGAACTGATCGAGCGCGGCTCGATCTTCCAGTCGAGCAGCGACAGCGAATGCATCATCCACCTGATGGCGCGC
>NZ_JBKEAE010000027.1:0-117632 GCF_047971885.1 Tropicimonas sp.
GGCGCCCGCCGCGGCCGCTGGTGCAGGCGCCGTTCCCAGCCCGCTTGCCGGAACGGTGGTGAGCGTGGACGTTTCGGTCGGGCAGAAGGTTGCCGCCGGCGACACGCTGCTTGTCCTTGAGGCGATGAAGATGAACACCTCGATCAGCGCGCCGCAGGAAGGCACCGTGGCCGCCGTCAACGTGACCCCCGGCGCGACCGTGACCGAGGGGCAGGTACTCGTAACCCTTAGCTGACCCAGGGGGCCCCTTCCATGGACGGCACCACCACGGAAACCTCCAAGCTCGAACAGCTCTGGCAGCTGACCGCCATATCCGACGTCACTTTGCAGATGGTCGTGATGTGGGTGGTTATCGCCGTGCTGTTCTACATGGGGGTTTACAAGAAATACGAGCCGCTGCTGCTCATTCCCATCGCTTTTGGCGCGTTGCTGGCCAACCTGCCGACCGAAGGGCTGATCAACCCGCCCGTGGGCGACCACGCCGGCGGCCTCTACTACTACATCTCCAAGGGGGTGGATTACGAGATCTTTCCGCCCCTGATCTTCCTCGGTGTTGGCGCGCTGACCGATTTTGGCCCGCTGATCGCCAACCCCAGGATGCTGCTACTGGGGGCTGCGGCGCAGTTCGGTGTTTTCGCCACCTTCCTCGGCGCGACGCTGATCGGCTTCACGGCGATGGAAGCCGGCGCGATCGGGATCATTGGCGGGGCCGACGGCCCGACCTCGATCTTCCTTGCCAACAAGCTGGCGCCGCATCTTCTCGCCCCTATCGCCGTGGCGGCCTACAGCTACATGGCGCTGGTTCCGATGCTGCAGCCGCCGATCATGCGGGCGCTGACCACCGAGCAGGAACGCAAGATCCGCATGAAATCGCTGCGGCAGGTGTCGCGGCTTGAAAAGCTGATCTTTGCCGGCATGGTCACCATCGTCGTCATCCTGCTGGTTCCGGCCGCCTCGGCGCTGATCGGCATGCTGATGCTGGGCAACTTCCTGCGCGAGAGCCTTGTCGCCGAGCGCCTGACCAAGGCGGCGCAGAACGAATTGATCAACGTCGTCACGATCTTCCTCGGCACCTCGGTCGGCATCACGATGACGGGCGAGCGGTTCCTCAACGCCGGCACGCTGAAGATCCTCGCGCTCGGCGTCGTGGCCTTCGGTATCGCCACCGCCTGCGGTGTGTTGATGGCCAAGCTGATGAACCTGTTCAGCGCCAACAAGATCAACCCGCTGATCGGTTCGGCCGGCGTCTCTGCGGTGCCGATGGCGGCGCGGGTCAGCCAGGTGGAGGGCCAGCGCGCCGACCCGGGCAATTTCCTGCTGATGCATGCCATGGGCCCCAACGTGGCGGGCGTGATCGGCACGGCGGTTGTCGCCGGCTATTTCATCGCCTGGTTCTCCTGATATCTGGGGGCTGCGATCTCGAAACCAGCATGACGGCCACCGCGTTGCGGTGGCCGTTGTCATGTTTGCGCCAGCGGCAGTGGCCGGTCGTCGGCGGGCTTGACTATTGTCATGTAGCGGCAGCCGCGAATCCCTCACATTTCGTCTCGAAAATACGGCAAGCGAGGGCGAGATGGATTTTCAGGCGTTTTTTCGGGAAAGACTCGACGATCTCCGCGAAGAGGGAAACTATCGGGTATTCGTCGATCTGGAACGCCGGCGCGGCGCCTTTCCCTCGGCGCTGCGCACCCATGCCCGGGGCCGCGACGGGGTGACGATATGGTGCTCGAACGATTATCTCGGAATGGGCCAGCATCCCGAGGTGATCGGCGCGATGCACGCCGCGATCGACCGCTCCGGCGCCGGTGCAGGCGGGACGCGGAACATCTCTGGCACCACGCACGACCATGTGCTGCTCGAAACGGAACTGGCCGACCTGCACGGCAAGGAGGCGGCGCTTCTCTTTACCTCGGGCTATGTGTCGAACTGGGCGGCGCTCGGCACGCTGGCCGGGCAGATCCCCGGCTGCATCGTCTTTTCCGACAGTCTGAACCACGCCTCGATGATCGAGGGCATTCGTCATTCGCGCGCGAAACGGGTGATCTGGAGGCATAACGATATTACCGATCTCGAAGCGAAGCTTGCCGCCGCCGACCCGGAAGCGCCCAAGCTGATTGCCTTCGAGAGCGTCTATTCGATGGACGGCGATATCGCCCCGATTGCCGAGATCTGCGACATCGCCGAGCGCTACGGCGCGATGACCTATCTCGACGAGGTGCACGCGGTCGGGCTCTACGGTCCGCGCGGTGGCGGCATTGCCGAACGCGAGGGGCTGATGGACCGGCTGACGGTCATCGAGGGTACGCTGGGCAAGGCGTTCGGCGTGGTCGGCGGCTATATCGCCGCCTCGGCCGAACTTTGCGATTTCGTGCGCAGTTTCGCCAGCGGGTTCATCTTCACCACTGCGCTGCCGCCGGCGGTCGCCGCAGGGGCGGCGGCCTCGATCCGCCATCTCAAGCAATCCTCCGCCGAGCGTGAATTGCAGCAGCGGCGCGTCGCGCAGTTGCGGGCACGGCTCGATGCCGAGGGCATTCCGCACCTGCCGAACCCGAGCCACATCATTCCCGTGATGGTGGGCGACCCGGTGAAATGCAAATTCCTGTCGGACATGTTGCTGGACGAATTCGGCATCTATATCCAGCCCATCAACTATCCGACCGTGCCGAAGGGGACCGAACGGCTGCGCATCACACCGTCACCGGTCCACAGCGATGCCGATCTCGATCGTCTGGTCGGCGCGCTGTCCGAATTGTGGCACCGCTGCCAGGCGGCGCGGCAGCCGCTGGCCGCGCAATAGGGTGGGGCCGTGTCGCCATACGCCCGGATGTCCGCCACAGGGGCACCTGCGCGGATTCGACTACTTGGAAGACATGTCGCAGCACGCAAATGTGCGCGCCATTCGCGTTTGCGATATGCTAGAGGTCACGCCACAGGCGCCGCCTTCCGCGCGCGTAGCCTGTCCCCGCCACATGCGCCGGGAACAGGATCGACGGAGGGAGCGTCTGGGCCGAGCCATTATTTTAACTCTGTTCCGGAACGGAAGGACTGAAGATGAAAGCCAGACTGACCAGCCTGATCGCGGTGACCGCCGCCGTGCTTGCTTTGCCCGCACTGGCCGAGGGCGACGCTGCGGCAGGTGAAAAGGTATTCAACAAGTGCAAGGCCTGCCACGCGGTGGGCGAGGGTGCCAAGAACAAGGTCGGCCCGGAATTGAACGGGATCGTCGGCAAGGCGGCCGGTACCCGCGAAGGATTCAAGTATTCTGACGATCTGGTGGGGCTTGCCGAGGGTGGCCTGATCTGGGACGACGCGAACCTGCACACCTATCTTACCAACCCCAAGGATCTGATTCCCAAGGGCAAGATGTCCTTCGCCGGCCTGAAAAAGGAAGAAGACATCAACAACGTGATCGCCTATCTCCAGACCTTCCCCGATATGTGAGGGTAAGGCGGCTTCCGGACGCGGCGGTGTCCGGTAGCAGCGATCTGACGATCTGCGGCGGGCTGAGGCCCGCCGCAGGACGATTGTCAGCCGAATGTCAGGTGAACCTTGACTGCCCGCGTCCGGTCGCCGGCCGCCGAGAAGGCTTCTTCGGCGCGTTCGAGCGGGAAGCTCTGGCTGATCATCGGGCGAACGTCGATGGCGCGGCTGTTTATCAGCGCAACCGCCTCGGCGAATTCCGGCTGGAAGCGGTGCGTGCCCGTTATCGCAATCTCCTTGGCGACCAGCATGTTGAGCGGAATCACCACATCGCCCGTCACGCCGACCTGCACCAGCGTACCCAGCGGGCGGAGGCTCTCGATCGCCGAGCGGATCGCCGGCGCGGCGGCGGTGCATTCGAAGCAGACGTCGAAATACCCCTTGTCCGCGGCATAGGGTGCCAGGGCCCCGGGCTCGCGGGCCACGTTGACGGTGCGCGTTGCGCCCATCTGGCGGGCAACCGCCAGCGGTGCATCCTCAAGGTCGGTCACCACAACCTCGGCCGCGCCGCGCAGTGCTGCCATGGCCGCGCAAAGCACGCCGATGGGGCCGGAGCCGGTAACCAGAACTTTCAGCCCCGCCAGATCGCCCGCACGGCCCGCCGCATGGATGCAGACCGCCAGCGGTTCGGAACAGGCGGCTTCGGCCACCAATATGCCGGGCGCGGCCCTGACGCACTGACCGGCGCCGACAACGACCCGGTCCCTGAACAGCCCCTGTTCGTGCGGCATCCGCAGGGCCGAACCGTTGAACCGCATTTCCAGGCAGTGATTGAACAGGCCTTGTGCGCAGTAGGGGCAGTTTCCGCAGGGGCGGCTTGGGTTGATCGCCACGACATCGCCCTGCGCAAGCCCGCTTGCGTCCGGGCCGGTCGCGATCACCGTGCCGGCTGCCTCGTGGCCGAGGATGATCGGCTCCTGTACCCGGACCGGGCCGAACCCGCCGTCCTGATAGTAATGCAGGTCCGATCCGCAGATGCCGCCCGCGCCGATGGCCACCAGCACCTCGCCCGGGCCGGGCGGAGACACGGGGATTTCTTCGATGCGGAGGTCGTTGCAGCCATGAAGGCGGCAGACACGGGTGAGCATGGGGCGCTCCTATGGGGCGAGAATCGAGGGAAGCCAGGTGGCCAGTGGCGCGAAATAGGAAACCGCCAGCAGGACGAGGATATTGGTCAGCAGGAAGGGTGAGATCGCCCGGATCACCGGTGCGAGCGGCAGTCGCGCGATGCCGGCGCAGACGAACAGACAGACCCCTACCGGCGGCGTCGTCAGCCCGATCATCAGGTTCAGCACCGCGAAGGTGGCGAAATGCAGCGGTTCGATACCCACCGCCTGCGCCAGCGACAGCAGCGGCACGAACAGGATGATGAGCGCGGCGATGGTCTCCATGAACATGCCGACGAACAGCAGCAGCACGTTGATGATCAGGATCACCAGAATGCGGTTGTCGGTGACCGAAAGCACCGCGTCGGCGATGGCCTGCGGAATGCGCTCGGACACGAGAATCCAGCCGAAGACATTGGCGAACCCGACCAGAACCAGAATGGCGGCCGAGGATACGCCGCTGTCGACAATCACCCCGGGCACCGCCCGCAGCGGCAGTTCGCGATAGACGAAGGCGCCGACGATGAAGGCATAGACCGAGGCGACGACGGCGGTTTCGGTCGGCGTGGCAAGCCCGCTCAGCAGCCCGTAGATGATGAGGCCGGTCATCGCCAGCGCCCAGAAGGCGTTGCCGAAGGACCGCGCCACTTCGCCGAACCCCTGCCATTTCTGACGCGGGAAATTGCGGCGCACCGAGATGATGTAGCAGGTCACCATCATCGCCCGACCCATCAGAATGCCGGGCACGGCGCCGGCCATGAACATCTTGCCAACCGATATTCCCGACAGCGCCCCGACGATGATCATCGGCACCGAAGGCGGGATGATCGGCCCGACGGTGGAGGAGGCGGCGGTGACGGCGGCCGAGAAATCGGCCGGGTAGCCCGCCTTCTTCATGCCGGGGATCATCACCGATCCGATCGAGGCCGCATCCGCCACCGCTGTCCCGGTGATGCCGCCGAACAGCATGGACGCGGCGATATTGGTCAGCCCCAGCCCACCGCGAATCCAGCCGACAATCGCATTGGCGAAGCGGATGATGCGGTTGGTAATGCCGCCGCGGTTCATCAGGTTCCCGGCAAGGATGAAGCCGGGGATCGAGAGCAGCACGAAGACATCCATGCCGGCGTATATCTTCTGCGGCATCACCACCAGCGGGATACCCGCAATCACCAGATAGACCGCCGACGACAGCCCCAGCGTTACCGCCACCGGGATGCCGATGACAAGCCCGGCCACGAAGACGGTCAGGAGGACGGCAACATCCATGGTTTCAGTCCTCTTCCAGCGAATTTACCGGCAGACCGTCGGTCCGGCCCGCCAGCATGTTGATCACGCGCAGCGCGGCAAAGACGAAAAGCGTGACAAGCAGCAGCACCACGGTGAAATGGATGTAGTCCATCCGCACCCCCAGCGCCGGCGAGGTCTGCATCTTGCCGATGGCGGTGAATTTCCAGGCGTAGGGAATCAGCACCAGCGCCAGCGCGCCGGTAAGAACCGCCGAAACCATCCGCAGGACCCTTGGCATCGGTGCCGGCAGGCTTTCGCACACCACGTCGACGTTCACCAGATCGCCCGAGCGGAACGACAGCCCGACGCCGAAGGCGGCGAGATAAAGCAGGGCGAACCGTGTGAGTTCCTCGGTCCAGACCGGCGAGGCCCCGAGCGAACGGCCGACCACCTGTATCAGGACCACGGCGATCAGTACCGCGAACGAGACCCCGACACCGACCATGCAGATGGCCGAGACGAGGCGGGTCAGCTTCTCCAGAAACCGCATGGATACTTCTCCCATTCCGGTGTGCCGGCGCGGGGTGTTCCGCGCCGGACGGTGTCGTGCCGCGCGGCGGTCACTCCGCGAAAAGCTGCTCGACGACGGGCCTGATCTCGTCGCTGACGTTGGCCAGAACGGCATCCCTGGCCTTTGCGGCAAAGGCTGCGCCATCGACGTCGACGAAGGTCATGCCGTGCTCTTCAAGATAGGCCTGATCCTCGGCGAGGCTTTGCAGGAACAGGCCGCGCTCGTATTCCTGCGCGATCAGGGCGGATTCCCGCACGGCGGTCTGGTCTTCTACCGAAAGCCGGTTCCAAGTCTGCTCCGAGATCACCAGATAGATCCAGCTGCGCACATGCTCGGTCTTGTTCACATGGCTCTGAACCTCGTTGAAATTGGCCGAACGGATCAGTGCCAGCGGATTTTCCTGCGCGTCGATGGTGCCGTTCTGCAGCGAGGTGAAGACCTCGGAGAAGGCCATCGGTGTCGGCTGTGCACCAAGCGCCTTCCAGACATCGACGAAAAGCGGCACGTTGGGCACCCGCATCTTCAGACCCTGAAGATCGTCCGGGGTGGTGATCGGCCGGTTCGATGTCAGATCGCGCGGTCCGCGGGCGAAATAGGCGATCGGCCGGATCTGGGCCTTTTCGATGATCTGGTATTCGATCTCCTGGCCGATCGGGCCGTTCACCGTCTCGTCCATGTGTTCGAGCGACTTGTAGGCATAGGGCACGGCAAGCAGCGCTGCCCTGGGCGCCCAGTTCTGCAGGCTCTCGCCGGTGATCGTCATGTCCACGGTGCCAAGCTGCATGCCGTTGATCAGGTCGATCTCCTTGCCCAGCGATTCGTTGGGGAATACCTGAACCTCGATCCGCCCGCCGGTGCGCATCGCGACCTCTTCGGCGAATTTCAGCGATGCCAGGTGCCAGGGGTTTTCCTCGTTGGCAAGATGGCCGAGCTTCAGCGTCATGTCGGCGGCCAGCGCCGGGGCGGTCATCAGCGCCGCCGCAAGCCCGGCGGCAATCCATCCGGTAAGGTTGCGTTTGATTGTCATCGAGTCCTCCTCTCGGTTGGGTTGAATGCCGCCGCCTTCTCCGGCAGGGCGGTGTCGAACACGCCCGGATGAGCGCGCATGATTTCGGGCAGGTCTTCCAGAACCGCCCGCAGGTGGCGGCGCAGTGCGGCTTCGGCGCCGCCGCTGTCCCGCTCTGCTATCCCGTCGACGATTTCGGTGTGCTGCGCGATCAGCCGATCGCAGGTGTCGAGTTCGAAACTCAGAAATCGCACCCGGTCCATCTGGGCCTTGAGGCCCTGAAGAATATCCCAGACGCTGCGCTGTCCGGCGGCATCGGCCAGCGTGCGGTGAAAACGCTCGTCGGCGCGGATGAACTCTTCGGGGGTGCTTCTGGCCAGAACCTGCTGCTGGCGCAGTTCTTCGCGCAGGATCGCCACGGTCGCCTTGTCGGCGCTTGCCGCGACGATGCGCACGATATCGGCCTCGACCGCCTCGCGCACAAAGCGGGCGTCCAGAACTTCGGACAGGGCAATGGTGCGCACGACGGTGCCGCGCTGGGGGCGCACCTCGATCAGCCCCTCCTGCGCCAGCTTGATGAAGGCCTCGCGAACCGGTTGCCGGCTGATGTTGAACTGGCGGGCGATTTCGGCCTCGGAAATCCGCGAGCCGGCCAAAAGCTCGTTGCGAATGACCCGCCTGCGCAGGATCGTGACCAGTTGCGGCCCGATCGCGGCCAGCGGGTCCAGTTCCGGTTCCAATGCCCCCTCCCGGTCCGGCAATGAGTCGCCGACAGTAATCACCATACTTCCATACTAGTCAACCCTTGCATTTTGATGCTAAAAGAGTCTTCACAGAAGAAGCGCGATTCCAACGACAATCCGGAGAGTCGAGATGAGACAGACGTGGCGATGGTTCGGTCCCAGAGACCTTGTTTCGATCGATGCCGTTCGCCAGGCCGGTGCGGAGGGGATCGTGACGGCGCTGCATCATGTGCCGACCGGGACCGTGTGGTCGCCGGCGGAAATCGAGCAGCGCAAGCGCGAGATCGCCACGATGAAGGATGGCAGCCCGTCCACACTGACATGGGACGTGGTGGAAAGCCTGCCGGTTTCCGAGGATATCAAGAAACAGTCGGGTGACTGGCGGGCGCATATCGCCGCCTACAAGCAGAGCCTGCGAAACCTTTCCGATGCCGGAATCGGGGTGATCTGCTACAATTTCATGCCGGTGCTCGACTGGACAAGGACCGATCTGGCCTGGCGTCTGCCCACAGGCGGCACCTGCATGCGCTTCGACCTGACCGATTTTGCTGCCTTCGACATCTTCATTCTGGAGCGCCCCGGCGCCGACGCGGATTTTCCCGAAGAGGTGCGCGCGGCGGCCTCGGCCCGGCTTGCCGGAATGGACGGGGCGCGTCAGGAACGGCTTGCGCGCAACGTGGTCTTCGGGCTGCCCGGCGCGGCCGAGAGCTTCACGCTGGAAGACGTACGCCGGCACCTTGCCGAATACGCGCCGCTCGGCGCCGACGGGCTGCGGGCCAATATGGCGGCTTTTCTGGAAGAAGTGGCTCCGCTGGCGCAGGAACTTGGCCTGCGGCTCTGCTGCCACCCCGACGATCCGCCCTTTTCGCTGCTCGGACTGCCGCGGATCATGTCGACCGAGGCCGACTACACCTGGCTGATCAATGCGGTGGATCTTCCGGCCAACGGCATCACGCTGTGTTCGGGCTCGCTCGGGGCGCGGCCCGACAACGATCTGCCGGGAATGATGAAGCGGTTGGGGGACCGGGTGCATTTTCTGCACCTGCGCAATGTCCGGCGCGAGACGGCGGGCATTCCCTGTTCCTTCCACGAGGCCGAACACCTTGGCGGCGGCACCGACATGGTGGCGCTGGTCCGGGCGGCACTGGCCGAGGAGGCGCGCCGCCGCGTTGCCGGCCGCGCCGATGCCTCGATCCCGTTCCGGCCGGATCACGGACAGGATATCCTCGACGATCTCGGCCGGCAGGCGCAGCCCGGCTATCCCTCGATCGGCCGTCTGAAGGGGCTTGCCGAACTCAGGGGGATCATTGCCGCCGAAACCCACGCAGGCTGATGCCCGCAGGCCAGCGCCTCAGCCGCCCTGCATGTTGTTCAGGTAGAGGAACGCGGCAGCCGTGAAGACGGCGGCGACCACGGCAAGGGCGATCTTCCACGCCGAATAGGGCCGCTCGCCCCTGACTTCGCCGGTCCGGGCATTGACCACGAAGCGATAGCTCTTGCCGCTGTACCTGTAGGCCGCCACCCAGATCGGCAGCAGGATGTGCTTGAAGGTGACATTGCCGATATCGGTCCGGGCGCCGGTGATCTGCTGGTGGTCGCCGCCGATGTCGCGCCGGATGTCGCTGGCGATGACGGCGTCCATCTTGCGCCGGGCGATGGCAAAGCCGGGTTCCAGTTCGACCGAATATCCCTCGGCCCCGAAACCGGCAAGGTATTCGGGCAGAAACGGCTTCAGATCGCCCAGATCCCAAGGCTCCAGGGCGTCGGTGTAATCCCGTGGCAGGCTGTCGGAGGCCAGCACCAGAACGTCGTCGAAATCGCGCGCCACCTGGCCCGAGACGCTGCGCCAGCGGGTCCTGCGCACCTGGGTCGTCCGGGGCTTGCCATCGACCATCCGGGTTTCGGTGGTCCAGTAATCGTCGCCCCGCCGCCCGGAATAGCGGGTCCGGGTATCGGCGTCGTATGTCCAGTAGGGAACATACATGCCGTTCATCCGTCGCCCCTTGCGGGCGTATTGCTGCAATCCGTTCGGCGCGAACCACAGGCGGCCAAGCCATTTTGTCATTGCTGCGTGCGCGGTGCGCTCGTCCAGTGCAAAGGGCAGCACGGCCTGCGGTTTCAACTGCCGGTGGACACCGCTGTCGACGACAACCGGCGAGGCGCAGAACGGGCATTCCTTGGCCTGTTCGCCATCGGCGAACTCGATCTGCGCGCCGCAACTCTGGCAATTGAGCGTGCGCACCGAAACGATCTGCGCGGCGGGCACCTCCTGCCGCAGCGCCGCCTGATAATCGAGTTCCTGCAAGGCGGATGTCCAGGATGCGCGCCCGATTGCGCTGATCGGCTCCACATGGCCGCAATGGTCGCAGACCAGATTGCCGGTGTCGGGCGAAAACCGCATGTCCGAGCCGCAGGTGGGGCAGGGAAAGCGGTATTCCTCGTTGACCGCTCCGGCCGCGGCGTCATCGTCGCTTTCCGGGGTCGGGGCCGGCGGCGGTGCGCCCGCATCGCTGCCGGAACGCGGTACTCTGGGAATATCGCTCATCGGACGCGGACCTCCCGGTCAGGTTCCCGGTGGCGGTGGCGGCGGCAGAACGGTGAAAAGCTGGGCAAGCTCCTGCACATCCTCGGCCCTTTTCCACCCGTCCTGCCCTGCGGTCCAGACATGGCTGTCGCGCGTCAGGCTGCCGTCGCTGGCCATCCGGCCCATGTCGGCCCTGGAGAACGGGCCGGAGGTCTGGCCATCCTTCGCGATATGCCAGACATGCTCCACCGGCGGGGGCGGCGGGGCATGCGGCGTGGCGGCGGGTGCCTGCGCGCCGGCCCCCCACGGCCCCTGCATCATTCCGGGCTGGGCCATCTGGCTGGCCATCGCCATGCCCATCCCCATGCCGAGCCCCGCACCCATGCCGCCGCCGCCGGACGGGTTGCGCGCCGCCGCCGTCATTGCTTCGGCCGCCGAATATTGGCTGAACCTGCCCAGATCGCCGGCGATACCCATCGAGGTCCGCTTGTCGAGCGCCGCCTCGACCGCGGGCGGCAGCGAGATGTTCTCGATATAGAATTCGGGCATCACGAGGCCGTATTCCGTCAGAACCTCGCTGACCTTGGCGGCGATCAGCTTGCCCATTTCGGCGGTGTTCGCGGCCATGTCGAGCACCGGAACGCCCGAACCGGCGACCACGCGGCTGCTTTCCTGCACGATGATGTTGCGGATCTGGAAAGTGATCTCGTCGGTGGTGAATTCGCCGTCGGTGCCGACGATCTCGGTCATGAAACGCGCCGGATCGGTGACGCGGATCGAATAGGTGCCGAAGGCGCGGATGCGCGTCGGGCCGAATTCGGGGTCGCGCACCATAACTGGGTTCTTGGTGCCCCATTTCAGATCGGTGAAACGGGTGGTGTTGACGAAATAGATCTCGGACTTGAACGGGCTCTTGAAGCCGTGGTCCCAGTGCTGGAGTGAGGTCATGATCGGCATGTTGTTGGTCTCGAGCATGTAGAGACCGGGGGTGAACACGTCGGCAATCTGCCCCTCGTGGACGAACACCGCCGCCTGCCCCTCGCGCACCGTCAGCTTGGCGCCATACTTGATCTCGTGGCCGTGACGTTCGAACCGCCAGACCAGCGTGTCGTGGGTGTCGTCGGTCCATTCGATGACATCAATGAACTGGCCCGACAGGAAATCGAAAATGGCCATAGGTTAACTCCTTCGTCAAACGTTTCAGCTTTCGCCGCCCATCAGTTCGCCGGCGATCTCGTCGACGATCGGGCGCGCCTGCGTGGCGGTCATGCCGGGCGACAGCCGGCTGTCGTAGAGGATTTTCAGCATAAGCTCGTCCTGCGTCGTCAGCAGGGCGAATTCCTCGTCGTCGTTGAACAGCGAGGGCCGGGCGACCGGGCTGTCGTTGGCCAGCCCCAGCCCCTGTGCCAGTTCCTCGTGCAGGCACGACAGCCGCAGCAGGTCGGGGTGTTCGGCCCGGATCACCGCCACCGCCTGTGAATAGGACGGATCGTTGCCGCGCGAGAAGGCAAAGACCAGACAGAAGGTCTGGCGCGGCATGGTCTCGATCGTGCGCAGCACGGTATCGCTGATGCCGGGGACCATCGTCCTGAGTTGCGGCCCGAACTGCCGCCGCTCGTCCTCATGCAGGAAGAGAACGTAGAAATTGGCATTGTTGCCGCCGGTCACGCCGATCGGATGCCCGCTGGCGCGGCGCAACCGGCTCGCGTAATCGGTCAGCGCCGCACTGTCCTGCGCCCGTTGCCCGGCCTCGACGGTCTCGCCGAAGACCGCCCTGAAGCGGACCGGCCCGCCCCAGCGCCGCAACTGGCTTTCGGTCTGTTCCGGCACCAGCACACCGGCGCGCGCGACATATTCGTCGTAAAGGGCGATACGGACGAAGTTTTCGACCAGATTGTGCTGGCTGAACGGCGTATCCGCGCCGCCGCCATCGGTTCTGAGCAGCCCCTGCGCCAGCAGATCGGACTGAACCCGCGCATAGTAGCGCTGCAGTTCGTAGCTGAGCGCCGAACGCGCGACGGGCACGGGGGCCTCGGCTGGTTCGGATTTCTGCGGCGGTGCGGGCGGCTCGGCCGGCGTGTCGGGCACGGGGGCTTCGCATGCGCCCAGCATGGCCAGCCCGAGGGCCGCCAGCCATGCATGCATCCGGTCTGATGCCCCGCGCCCGGTCATGGTCAGCCGGCCGGTACCGAGGTTGCGGCGCTGTCGCCGAGCCCGGTCTGACGGGCCTTGGCCGATGCCAGCGTATCGCGCAACTCGTGCTCCATCTTCACCAGATCCTCTTCGGCGGCGGCGCGCCGCGCCTTGCCCTCGTCGGCGATCGCGAGGCTTTCGTTGATCGTGGCGATCAGGTCGGCATTCGCCTTGCGCACCGCCTCGATATCGAAGACGCCGCGCTCCATCTCCTGGCGGACGACCTTGTTGGATTCGCGCAGGTTCTTCGCGTTGGCGGTCAGCAGTTCGTTGGTCAGGTCGGTCGCTTCGCGCACCGCGCCCGCCGCTTCGGCCGAGCGCTGGATGGTAACCGCCTGGGCAAGCTGCGTTTCCCAGAGCGGCACCGTGTTGACCAGTGTCGAGTTGATCTTGGTGACCAGGCTCTTGTCGTTTTCCTGCACCAGCCGAATCGAGGGCAGCGACTGCATCGTCACCTGGCGCGTCAGTTTCAGGTCGTGCACGCGCCGCTCCAGATCGTCGCGCGCCGCGCGCAGGTCGCGCAGTTCCTGCGCTTCCATCACCTGCTTCTCTTCGGGTGCGGCGTCGACCTTGGCCGCCTTGGCCGGGATGACGCTCGTGTCAAGCTCGTCGAGCTTTGCCTCGCCCGCCGCGATATAGACCGCCAGTTCGTCATAGAAGCCGAGCGTCTTCTCATATAGCAGGTCGAGCGACTTGATATCCTTCAGCAGCGTGTGCTCGTGGCCGAGCAGGTTGTCGGTAATCCTGTCGATCTGCGACTGGACCTCTTCATAGCGCGCGACGAAACCGGCAAAGGGCGCCGCCCTGCCCATCAGCCTTTCCCACCAGCTCCGCTTGCGGCGAACGTCCAGTTCGTTGACCGAAAAGCCGCGGATGGTGGTGACGATGTTGCGCAGCGAATCGCCGGCCGGGCCGACATCCTTGTTCTTTACATCCGCCAGCATTGCCTGGCTGATCTCCTGCAGTTCGGCCTGCGCGGCCGAGCCGAAGGAGATGATCGAATTGGTGTCGCGGACATCGATTTCGTCCATGCGGCGGCGTATCTCGGCGCTGACGCCGGGGGCTGCCTGCGCCAGCGACACGATCTCGTTGGCCGGCGCCGGAACGGGCAGTTGCACGGCGGTGACCTCCTCGATCACGGCAACCGCCTCGGTCGCCTTTTGCTGAATGTCCTGTGACATGTCTTCCTCCAATTCCTTGTTTCTATTTCTATTCCACCCGCACGCCTTCGCGCTTCAACCGGTCGCGCAGCACGCCGATCTCGACATCGAGCGCCGTGCGGTCGCTCACCATCAGGGTTTCGGTCTTGGCACTGAAGTTCTGCTCCAGATCGTCGAGAAGCGCCGTGTAATCGGCTTTTGCCTGCGCGTCGCGCCCGCGCGAATAGAGATCGGCGAATCTGACCGTCGCATCCGCGGCGCCCTTCAGATAGACCACCAGGAACTTGCGCGCCGCTGTCAGGTCGCGCGGATCTTCCTCGACCTTGCGGCACA
The DNA here is from genome assembly GCF_047971885.1 of Tropicimonas sp. Classification (NCBI taxonomy): domain Bacteria; kingdom Pseudomonadati; phylum Pseudomonadota; class Alphaproteobacteria; order Rhodobacterales; family Roseobacteraceae; genus Tropicimonas; species Tropicimonas sp. The sequence continues at coordinate 14,347 of NZ_JBKEAE010000027.1, forward strand.
TCTGGCGCGCGGTGGCCTGAAACGCCTCGACCCGCCGTTCCAGACCGCGATCGCCGGCGCGACCGATGGCATCGCCCATCCGGCCGAGTTGCTCCTCGGCCTCGTCCACCACCCTCGCGACACGATCCTGCTGAAACGAGTCGATCCCCTCGACGTTCTTGTCGGCCATCGGGTCGATGCCAAAGGCGGCCAGATGCAGCGCCACGGCGATTGCGCCATAGAGCAGCGGGTCGAGCAGGCTGCCCGCCTCGGGGGAATAGGCGGCCAGCGCCACGCCCAGACCCGACAGGACCGCCGCCAGGATCTTGCGTGGCAGGGCGGGGCGGCGCGCCACCTTGCGCGCGTCGAATGCGGCCTCGGCCTTCAGCCCTTCGGAAAGCGTGTAGGCGGCGAAAAACAGGATCGCGGCGGCGATCAGGTCGCGCGCCATGCCTGTCGCCGATTGGCCGAACGCCCGGAACAGCAGTGGAACCGGCGCCAGATAGAGCAGGTTCACCCGTGCCGCGCCAAAGGCCCGCCGGGCGGTGCCCGCCGGGGCGCGCGACCCGCCCGTTTTCGGTGCCGGTCCGTCCGGGGAATACTTTCCGCCGTAGCGCTCTGCCATCAACTCGCTCCGATCCAGCCGATGGCGACGCCGAAAATCAGCGCCCACAGCAGAACGAAGGCGATGCGGGGAACGAATCCGCTCTTCATCGGGCCCTCCTCGAATGCCTTTCCGGCCGTTCCCGCAACCGCGCCCGTAACCGCCGACAACGCAATGGCGAGACCGATCGCGGCGGTCACAACCAGTAGCAGAGTCAGTAACAGTCGCATGGGGATGGCCCTCTTGCCGTACCTTGGTTCGGTTATATGACATGGGGATAATTGCCGCCAGCGCCAAGGGCCCGCCGCGTGGCACGAAACCGCCTAAAATACAGGCTCCCGGAACTTACCTCGTACCGTCTGTCCGGCGCCGCCGGCGCAGTGGCCGTTTCTTCGCCTCGGCCGCCGGCCTGAAGTCCTTGTCGAGCCCAAGCTGGTCGCGCACCACCCGGCCCTTGATCTCTTCCACCTCGCCGGGTTTCAGGTCGCCGAGCCGGAACGGGCCGTAGGAGACGCGGATCAGGCGGTTGACCGCCATTCCGACGGTTTCCATCGCGCGCCGGATTTCCCGGTTCTTCCCCTCGCGCAGCGAGACCGTGACCCAGGCGTTCGCGCCCTGCTGGCGGTCGAGCGTGACCTCCATCGGCTGGAACCGCTCGCCGTCGATCTCCAGCCCGCGCCGCAGCGGCCCGAAGGTCGCATCGTTCGGCGTGCCCTTCATCCGCACGCGGTATTTTCTGAGCCACCCTGTCGCGGGCAGTTCCAGCCGCCGCTTGATCGCACCGTCGTTGGTCAGCAGCAGCAGCCCTTCGGAACTCAGGTCGAGCCGGCCCACCGACATCACGCGCGGCATGTCCGCCGGCAGCGAATCGAAGACGGTCGGCCGGCCCTTTTCGTCACGCGCGGTTGTCACCAGGCCGGCCGGCTTGTGGTAGAGCCACAGCCGGGGCGGCTCCGGCGCCTCCAGCGGCGTGCCGTCCACCGCCACGCGATCAGCGGCGGTGACGTTCAGCGCCGGGCTGGAAATCCGGGCGCCGTTCACTGTGACGCGGCCGGCCTCGATCATCCGCTCGGCCTCGCGGCGCGAGGCGATGCCGGCGCGGGCGATCACCTTGGCGATGCGTTCGCCGGCGGCGGGGGTCTGGGGTTTGTCGCTCATCGCTTCCCGATACGCCGCGCAAGCGGGCTTGCCAAGCCCGCGCCAGGCGTGCAGGGGAGGCCATGAGCCCGTTTTCGAGCCATATGGACGCCGCCCTCGACGAGGCACGCGCCGCCGCCGCCCGGGGCGAGGTGCCGGTGGGCGCGGTTGTGGCCGATCCGTCAGGCCGGATAGTCGCCCGTGCCGGTAATCGCACGCGCGAGTTGTGCGATCCATCGGCCCATGCCGAGGTTCTGGCGATTCGCGCCGCCTGTTCTGCGGCCGGGTCGGAACGGCTGCCGGGCCATGCGCTCTACGTCACGCTCGAACCCTGCCCGGCCTGCGCGGCGATCATCGCCGCCGCCCGGATCGGCCGGCTCTATTACGGTGCGGACGATCCGAAATCCGGCGGCGTGGCACATGGCCCACGCATCTTCACCCACCCGCAGGCACATCACGTGCCCGAGGTTTACGACGGCATCCGGGCGGCGGAATCCGAGCGTCTTCTCAGGGATTTCTTCGCCGCGCGGCGTTAGCCTCGGCCCGGGCGAGCGCCTCGGGCGTGTCGAAATCCAGCAGATCGTTCGCGGTTGCACGGACAAGTTGTCCGGCCGGCAGGTCGCGCAGCAGGCTGCCCGCCCCCCGGTCGCCGGAAAGTGCGGACAGGGCGGCGAAAGAACCGGAGGGAAAACAGGCCGGCGGCATCGGGCACGTGCCGTCCGTCGCGGCCGAAGCCAGCCCCGCGCCGCAGGTGTCGGCGACCCTGCGGATAAGATGCGAGGTCAGGTTCGGCATGTCGCCCAGAACGATCACCAGCCGGTCGGCACCCAGTTCGGCGGCGCGGCTTACCCCGGCGCGAAGGCTGTCGGATTGCGCCGCCGCCGTGGCATCGAGCCGGACGCATTCGTATTCCGCCAGAAGCGCTGCAACCCGTGCCGAACAAACCGCGGCGAGCAGATGATCGAAGCCGCACCCCGCCAGCGCGCGCGCCGCATGCGAGACCAGCGGCGCGCCGGCAAACCCGGCCAGCAGCTTGTCCTCCGGTCCGAAGCGCCGCGACCGGCCTGCCGCCAGAAGCAGCCCGACCGTCGTCATGTCTGCGTCCGCATCGCTTCGTCCAGCACCTCGGCCAGCACCGACACCGCCAGCGTTCCCGCATCGCGCGCCGAGGGCACCAGCCCGATCGGCCCCTTGAGCCGCGCAATGGCCTCTGGCGCGGCGCCCATCGCCGCGAGCATCATGTGGCGGGCGTCGCGGGCGCGCTGGCTGCCCTGCGATCCGATGTAGAAGGCGGGTGTTTCCAGCGCCCCGTGCAGCAGCGGCGGCTCCCAGTCGTGATCGTGAAAGAACAGGACGATCGCCGTCCACGGATCGACAGCCAGATCGCCGGGAAATGTCTGCCGCACCAGATGGCGGGTTTCGCAGCCGGCGGCGCGGCCGATTTCCAGCGTCTCCTCGTCCGGCGAGAGCAGCATGTTCGGATAGCCCGCCGATTGCACCAGCGCGGCGAAGGTGCTGGCCTCGGGTCCCTTGCCGAAGATCAGGAACCTGAGCGGCGGGGTGTAGCGGGCGCGAAACAGCGCACCGTCGCGCCCGGTTTCGCCTCGTTCGACCAGTCGCATCGCCCCCGACAGCGTGTCGGTTTCAAGCACGCAGACCCGCCGTTCGGCGCGGCATTCGGCGGCTCTCGCCAGCACCGCGCGGTCCGGTTCGGGCAGAAGCAGGATGTCCAGCCCGCCGCCGCAGGGAAGCTGGATGTCCATGAAGGGCGAGCCGCGGCCGTAGCGGATGATGCGCGGCGTGCCCGCCGCCAGCGTTTCCATCGCGTGGCGGGCAATGTCGGCCTCGACGCATCCCGACGACAGGGTGCCTGTCCTGCTGCCATCGGCGAACACGGTCATCGCCGCGCCGACCGGGCGATAGGACGGCCCCTCGACGCCGACGATCATCGCCAGAACGGCGGCGTCCGCACAGGAAACGAGCGCCTCGATCGGGTCGCGCAGCGGGCCGGTTTTCGGGGTTGGCTGGGTCATCGGGTTCACGCCTGTTCTGGCACCGATCATGATCCGGGCGCGCCGCGCCCGCAAGCCCCCCTGCCGGGCGTGGACAGGCCGGCGGCGGCACCATATGGTTTGCCTGACGACGAGGGAGACGCATCCGTGACAGCGATACCCACATCCATCGACGAGACGATTTCGCTTCTCGAAACGCAGAACTACATCTGCGGCCGGGCGCTCGGCACCGTGGCCTTTCTCGCGCTCAGGCTGAACAAGCCGCTGTTCCTCGAGGGCGAGGCCGGCGTCGGCAAGACCGAGATCGCCAGGGCGCTGTCGGCGGCGCTGGGGCGCCGGCTGATCCGCCTGCAATGCTACGAGGGGCTCGATACGTCCTCGGCCGTCTACGAATGGAACTTCACCGCGCAGATGGTGGCGATCCGCACCGCCGAGGCCAGTGGCGAGGCCGACCGGCAATCGTTGCAGGAGGAACTGTTCTCGGGCAATTTCCTGATCCGGCGGCCGCTGCTCGAAGCGATGGAACCCCATGCCGAGGGCCCGCCCGTGCTGCTCATCGACGAGGTGGATCGCACCGACGAGCCGTTCGAGGCATTCCTGCTCGAGGCGCTGTCGGATTATCAGGTGACGATCCCCGAACTGGGCACCATCCGCGCCGCCGAACCGCCGATCGTCGTGCTGACATCGAACCGCACGCGCGAGGTGCACGACGCGCTCAAGCGCCGCTGCCTGTACCACTGGGTCGATTATCCGGATTTCGGGCGCGAGATGGAGATCCTGCGCGCCCGCGTACCGGTGGCGACCGAGACGCTTTCGGCCGAGGTCGTTGCCTTCGTGCAGGGCCTGCGGACCGAGGACCTGTTCAAGAAGCCGGGCGTGGCCGAGACGATAGACTGGGCGCGCTGCCTCGTCGCGCTCGATACCGTTGCCCTGTCGCCCGAGGTGATATCCGACACGCTGGGCGGCCTGCTGAAATATCAGGACGACATCGCGCGCATCGCCGGAGGCGAGGCCGCGCGCATTCTCGACGAGGCCCGCCGGCGCCTCGCGCCCGCCTGATGGCGGTATCGCGACGGCCCGTTCGGACGCAGGGCAGGCTGGTCGAGAACATCGTGCATTTCACCCGCGCGCTGCGAAAGGCCGGGGTGAAGGTCGGCACGGCGCAGGTCGAGGACGCGGTGCGCGCGGTCGAGGCTGCCGGCTTCACGCGAAAGGCGGATTTCTACCACATCCTGCGTGCCACGCTGATCAACCGGGCCGACGATCTAGAGGTGTTCCGCCAGATTTTCGTCATGTTCTGGCGCGACCCCGAGTTTCTGGAACACCTGATCCACATGCTGTCGCCGACGCTGCGGCGCGACGACGCGCCGGAGCCGAAGAAGGCCGCCCAACGCCGGGCAGCGGAATCGCTGGCAGACCGGGCGGATGTTCCGCGTCCGCCGCGCCGGGAGCGGCAGGAGATCGAGATCGACATGGCGATGAGTTGGTCGGCTTCGGAAACGCTGCGCGCGATGGATTTCGAACAGATGAGCGCCGCCGAAGTTGCCGAGGCGAAGCGCGTCATCCGCGCCTTGCGCCTGCCCCTGCCGCCGGTTCCCACCCGACGGAAAACGGCCGCCCCGTCCGGGCGGACCCCGGACCTCGGCGCCACGCTGCGCCGGTCGTTCCGGCGCGGCGGCGAGATCGAACGGCTCTGCCTGCGCCGCCCGCGAAGCCGCCCGCCGGTGCTGGTGGCGCTGTGCGACATATCGGGCTCGATGTCGGTCTATTCGCGCATGCTGCTTTACTTCGTGCACACCTTGGCGACCGTGCAGGACGGCAACTGGGGGCGGGTGCACGGCTTCACCTTCGGTACCCGGCTTTCCAACGTCACCCGCGCGCTGCATCGCAAGGATCCCGATCTGGCGCTTGAGGCGGTGGGCCGCGAGGCGCCCGACTGGCAGGGCGGCACCCGGATCGGCGCGGCGCTGGAGCGGTTCAACAAGGACTGGTCGCGCCGGGTGCTGGGGCAGGGCGCGGTGGTGCTGCTGATCACCGACGGGCTGGAGCGCGGCGATATCGCCCTGCTCGAGACGCAGGCGGAGCGGCTCGCGCTGTCGTGCCGGCGGCTGATCTGGCTCAACCCGCTGCTGCGCTACGACGGTTTCGCGCCGCTGGCCGGCGGGGTGTGCGCGCTGTTGCCGCGGGTCGACGCGCTGCATGCCTGCCACTCGCTCGATTCGCTTGCCGATATCGGGCGCGCGCTGTCGGGCAGCGGCGACAAGGCGCGATTGCTGCGCGCGCGGTAATGCCGCGTCGCAGCATCGCCGCATGGGTGAAAACCCTTTTGCACCATTGCGTTAGCCATGCGTCAAAACGGTTGCTTTGTCGGGCGGGCGGCTTAATCTCGTAGCCGAAACGGGAGGAGCGCGCGAACATCATGGACATGACCGGGGAATACCGGATCGATGCCGCACGGGATAAGGTCTGGGCGGCGCTCAACGATGCGGGGGTGCTGAAGGCGTGCATTCCGGGCTGCGAGGAGCTTGCCTGGACCGGCGACACCACGCTTGCCGCCGAGGTGGTACAGAAAATCGGACCGGTCAAGGCCCGTTTCAAGGGCGAGGTCGAACTGCTCAACATCGTACCGAGCGAAAGCTACACGATCCAGGGCGAGGGCAAGGGCGGCGTGGCCGGTTTTGCCAAGGGGGCCGCCGATGTCACCCTGGCCGAGGATTCGGACGGGACGGTGCTGGCCTATGTCGTCCATGCGCAGGTCGGCGGAAAACTGGCGCAGCTTGGCAACCGGCTGATCAACTCCACCTCGAAGAAGCTTGCCGGCAAGTTCTTCGACAATTTCAGCAATCATCTGAACGGAAACGCGATACCCGCCGGGGAGGCGCAGCAAGACTGATCCGCCGGACCAAGCCAACGGGCGGGCGCGAGCCCGCCGCTGCAAGGGAGGAATAGATGGCGAGTGTGAAACTGACGGTGAACGGGCGCAAGGTCAGCCGCGAGGTGCCCGACAATACGCTTCTTTCAGAGTTCCTGCGCGAGGAACTGCGGCTGACCGGCACCCATGTCGGGTGCGACACCAGCCAGTGCGGCGCCTGCGTGGTCCACCTGAACGGCAAGGCGGTGAAATCGTGCACCACGCTGGCCGCCGCCACCTCGGGCGGCGCCGTTACCACGATCGAGGGGCTGGCGAACGGCGGGCTTCACCCGATGCAGCAGGCCTTCAACGACAATCACGGCCTGCAATGCGGCTTCTGTACGCCGGGCATGATCATGACCGGAGTGGACATGGTGAACCGCTACCGGGCCGAGGGCCGCGAACTGACCGAACAGGCGATCCGTCACGAACTCGAGGGCAATATCTGCCGCTGCACCGGCTACCACAATATCGTCAGATCGATTCAGGACGCCGCATCCCGGATGTGAGCGCCGCGTCTCCCGGGGCCAGCCCCGGCGATGGCGCGCAGACAGGGGAGGATACCCATGAGCGAAGGCATTGGCGCGCGCGTGAAGCGCAAGGAAGACTAACGGTTCATCACCGGCAAGGGCCGCTACACCGACGATATCCGCATGGACAATCAGGCCTATGCCGCCTTTGTCCGCAGCCCGCACGCCCATGCGCGCGTGGCCGGCATCGACACCTCTGCCGCCGAGGGCATGGACGGGGTTGTCGCCGTGCTGAACGGCCGGCAGCTTACCGGCGACGGGATCGGCAACATCATCTGCGGCTGGGCGGTAACCTCGAAGGACGGCAGCCCGATGAACATGGGCGCATGGTCGGCGCTGGCCACCGATACGGTGCGCTACGTCGGCGATGCGGTGGCGGTGGTCATCGCCGACTCGCCGGCCGAAGCCCAACTGGCCGCCGAGGCGGTCGAGGTCGAATACGAGGAGCTTCCGGTCCTGGTCTCGACCCTCGACGCGCTGGCGGAAGGTGCTGCGCAGATTCACGACAACGCCCCCGGCAACCTGATCTACGACTGGGAAATCGGCGATGCGGCGGCGACCGACGCGGCGCTGGCCGGATCGGCCCACGTGACCGAGATGCGCATCACCAACAACCGGCTCAGCCCGAACGCGATGGAACCGCGCTCGGCCGTGGCGATCTACGATTCGGGCGAGGATCACTACACGCTCTATACCACCAGCCAGAACCCGCATGTGGCGCGGCTGGTCCTGTCGGCCTTCTACAATATCGCGCCCGAGCACAAGCTGCGGGTGATCGCGCCCGATGTTGGCGGCGGTTTCGGCTCGAAGATCTTCATCTACCCGGAAGAGATCACCTGCCTCTGGGCGTCGATGAAGACCGGCCGGTCGGTGAAATGGACCGCCGGCCGGGGCGAGGCCTTCATGACCGACGCCCACGGGCGCGACCACATTACCACCGCGAAGATGGGCTTCGATGCGGAGGGGCGGATCACCGGTTTCAAGATCGACACCATCGCCAATTTCGGCGCCTACATGTCGCTCTTCTCGTCCTCGGTTCCGACCTATCTCTATGCGACGCTGCTGTCGGGGCAGTACGATATTGCCAATATCCACTGCAACGTGCGGGCGGTCTATACCAATACCGTGCCGGTCGATGCCTATCGCGGCGCCGGCCGGCCCGAGGCCTGTTTCGTCGTCGAGCGGATGATGGAGACCGCCGCGCGCGAGTTGCGGCTGGATCCGGCCGACCTGCGCCGGCGCAACTTCATCACCGAATTTCCGCACCAGACGCCCGTTATCATGGCCTATGACGCGGGCGATTTCGGCGGCAACATGGACAAGGCCCAGGCCGCCGCCGACGTTGCCGGCTTTGCCGCCCGCAAGGCCGAGGCGGCGGCGCGCGGCAAGCTGCGGGGCCTGGGCTATTCGGCCTATATCGAGGCCTGCGGGATCGCGCCCTCGGCGGCGGTCGGATCGCTTGGTGCCGGGGTAGGCCTGTGGGAATCGGCCGAGGTGCGGGTGAATCCCGTCGGCACGGTCGAGGTTCTGACCGGCAGCCACAGCCACGGGCAGGGGCACGAGACGACCTTTGCCCAGATTGTCGCCGAACGCTTCGGCATTCCGGTCGACAACGTGCAGGTGATCCACGGCGATACCGACAAGGTGCAGTTCGGCATGGGCACCTATGGCTCGCGCTCGGGGGCGGTGGGCATGTCGGCCATTGTCAAGGCGATGGACAAGGTCGAGGCCAAGGTCAGGAAGATCGCCGCCCACCAGCTCGAAGCCAGCGAAAGCGACATCGTGATCGAGGCGGGCGAGGTCAAGGTTGCCGGCACCGATCGCAAGATGGCCTGGCACGAGGTCGGGCTGGCGGCCTATCTCGCCCACAACCTGCCCGAGGGAATGGAGCCGGGGCTCAAGGAGGGCGCCTTCTACGACCCGACCAACTTCACCTTCCCGGCAGGTGTCTACATTGCCGAGGTCGAGATCGACCCGGATACCGGCGTGACCGAGATCGTCCGCTTCACCGCCGCCGACGATTTCGGCACCATCATCAATCCGATGATCGTCGAGGGACAGGTGCATGGTGGCGTGGCGCAGGGCATCGGTCAGGCGATGCTTGAACATGTGGTCTATGATTCGGACGGCCAGCTTCTGACCGGCTCCTACATGGATTACACCATGCCGCGCGCTGACGACCTGCCCAGCTATACGCTGGAGCACAACACCACCGTCTGCCCCGGCAACCCGCTGGGGATGAAAGGCTGCGGCGAGGCGGGGGCCATCGGCACGCCGCCAGCGGTCATCAACGCGATCACCGATGCCATCGGCACCAACGATCTGGAAATGCCCGCAACCCCGCAGGCGGTCTGGCGCGCGCTGCGCGCCGTCTCCGCCCCCGTGGCGGCCGAGTGAGGGAGGACAGGCAATGTATGCAACGACCTACCACAAGCCCGAAACGCTGGAAGCGGCGGCGGCACTGCTCGACGCCTGCGACGAGGCGGTGATTCTCGCCGGCGGCCATACGCTTCTGCCGACGATGAAGAACCATCTCGCCGCGCCGAGCGATCTGGTCGATATCCGCGCCATTCCGGGTCTTGTCGGAATCGCCGACGAGGGTGGCACGCTGATTGTCGGCGCCGCCACCACCCATGCCGAAGTGGCCGCGAGCCCGCTGGTCGCGGCGGCCTGCCCGGCGCTCGCCCGGCTTGCCACCGGCATCGGCGACCCGGCGGTGCGCCATGTGGGCACCATCGGTGGCTCGGTTGCAAACGACGACCCGGCGGCGGATTACCCGGCTGCCGTTCTGGCGCTTGGCGCGACCATCGTCACCAACCGGCGCGAGATCGCTGCTGACGATTTCTTCGTCGGCCTGTTTGCCACGGCGCTCGGGGAAGGCGAGATCATCACCGCCTTCCGCTTCCCGCCCTGCGAAGCGGCGGGCTACTCCAAGTTCCGCAACCCGGCCTCGCGCTATGCGATGGCCGGGGTCTTCGTGGCGCGGAGCGGCGGAGCGGTTCGCGTGGCGGTTACCGGCGCGGGCGAGGATGGCGTTTTCCGCCACGAAGGGCTCGAAGCGGCACTGGCGGCGCGGTTTGCCCCCGAGGCTGTCGATGGTGTCGCGATCCCGTCCGAGGGGCTGCTGTCCGATCTTCATGCGGCGGCGGACTACCGGGCGCATCTGATCGGCGTCATGGCCAAACGCGCCGTGGCCTCGGCGCTCTGATCGCCGTCCGGGCGACTCATCGGGAACGGATTCGCGGGGCGCCCTGGTGGCGCCCTGACCATTTTGTCGCAGCGAAAGGGTGTGTCCGGCCGGTTTCGGTGCCGCGACTGAGGCGAAAGCACAACATCTGGTTCTTACGCTGCGGTGCGGCAAATTTTGTCACGCCACGGCAGATGTTTACCGGGGTTAATTGAACCTTGCGGCGTTCCTTATCGGCTAAACCCCATATCTGGTTTTGCTTTCTCTCTTGTCCACAAACTGTGTATAATTTTCGATGTTAAGGAAGTGAATCGGAGACCTTGGCCGGAACTGATTTTACGCATCCGGTCAAGTAAAACATTTGTGGCGAGGTCTGAATAAAGGCGTTGACCTCTTGGACTCGCCACGTCAGGTTGTGTGGGCGGGCCGATGAGTCACAAGATATAGTGGGTCGGCTGGCGAGCGAGATAGATATCAGTGAATTGTAGGGGCCCGGAACCGGGCCCGGTTGCGCCCGTTTGCCGGACGGGGACGGTATCGTTCGTTCGTTACTCCGCAGGATGAAGAGGGCCGCAACGGGAAGGTTGCGTGCCGGAGCAGACAGAACCACCGCTCGGCAGGGGCGGACAGAACGCGGGACAGATAATGAAAATCGAACGGAAATTCACTTCTGCTGATACGGATGCCTATGCCGGTCTGGCCTTCGCCACAACCACTTCCGAGATTCGCAATCCGGATGGAACGATTGTCTTCTGTCTCAGGGGGATCGACGTTCCCGCCAGCTGGAGCCAGGTCGCGTCAGACGTGATCGCCCAGAAGTACTTTCGCAAGGCCGGGGTTGCGGCGCGCCTGAAGAAGGTCAAGGAAAAGGGCGTTCCGGAGTTTCTGTGGCGTTCGGTGCCCGATACCGCCGCGCTGGCCGATCTGCCCGAGGACGCGCGTTTCGCCGGCGAGACCTCGGCCCGGCAGGTGTTCGACCGGCTGGCCGGCGCCTGGGCCTACTGGGGCTGGAAAGGCGGCTATTTCACCTCTGAAGATGACGCCCGCGCCTATTTCGACGAAATGCGCTATATGCTGGCGACCCAGCGTGCCGCGCCCAACTCGCCCCAGTGGTTCAACACCGGACTGCACTGGGCCTATGGCATCGACGGGCCGAGCCAGGGCCACCACTATGTGGATTACAGAACCGGCAAGCTGACCAGATCCGACTCGGCTTACGAGCACCCCCAGCCGCATGCCTGTTTCATCCAGTCGGTTTCCGACGATCTGGTGAACGAGGGCGGGATCATGGATCTGTGGGTCCGCGAGGCGCGGCTGTTCAAATATGGCTCCGGCACCGGCACCAATTTCTCCTCCCTGCGTGCCGAGGGCGAGGCCCTGTCAGGCGGGGGCAAGTCCTCCGGCCTGATGGGGTTTCTCAAGATCGGGGACCGCGCGGCGGGCGCGATCAAATCGGGCGGCACCACGCGCCGCGCCGCCAAGATGGTGATCTGCGACGCCGACCACCCCGATATCGAGGAATTCATCAACTGGAAGGTCAAGGAGGAGCAGAAGGTCGCCTCGATCGTTGCCGGATCGAAAATGCACGAGGCAAAGCTGAACGGGATTTTTGCCGCGATCGCCAAATGGGATGGCGCCGGCGACGACGCCTTCGATCCGCAGAAGAACGAGGCGCTGAAATCGGCGATCCGCGACGCCAAGAAGGTCGCCATCCCCGAGACCTATATCAACCGCGTGCTGCAATATGCGCGGCAGGGCTATGCGTCGATCGAGTTTCCGACCTATGACACCGACTGGGACAGCGAAGCCTACAGCACGGTGTCGGGGCAGAACTCGAACAATTCGGTGCGTGTCACCGACGCCTTCCTGAAGGCGGTCGAGGAAGACGGCGACTGGGAACTGATCCGCCGCACTGACGGCAAGATTGCCAAGACCATCAAGGCACGCGACCTGTGGGAGCAGATCGGCCACGCCGCCTGGGCCTGTGCCGATCCCGGCATCCAGTTCCACGACACGGTGAATGCCTGGCACACCTGCCCCGAGGACGGCGCGATCCGTGGATCGAACCCGTGCTCGGAATACCTGTTCCTCGATGACACGGCCTGCAACCTCGCCTCGATGAACCTGCTGACCTTCCTGAAGGACGGGAAGTTCCAGGCGGAGGATTATATCCATGCGACGCGGCTGTGGACGCTGACGTTGGAAATCTCCGTCACCATGGCGCAGTTCCCGTCCAGGGAAATCGCCCGGCTCTCCTATGATTTCCGCACGCTCGGGCTTGGCTATGCCAATATCGGCGGTCTGCTGATGAACATGGGGTTCAGCTACGATTCCGACGAGGGACGGGCGCTCTGCGGCGCGCTGACCGCGATCATGACCGGTGTGGCCTATGCCACCTCGGCCGAGATCGCCGGCGAGCTTGGTCCCTTCGCCGGATACGAGCGCAACGCGGCGCATATGCTGCGCGTCATCCGCAACCACCGCAACGCGGCTTATGGCAACGTGGACGGATACGAAGCGCTGGCGGTCCGGCCGGTGCCGCTCGACCTCATCTCGAACCCGGACAAGTCGCTGAACGATCTTGCACGCCAATCCTGGGACGAGGCGCTGCGCCTGGGCGAGATGAACGGCTTCCGCAACGCGCAGGCAACCGTGATTGCGCCGACCGGCACCATCGGGCTCGTCATGGATTGCGACACGACCGGGATCGAGCCCGATTTCGCGCTGGTCAAGTTCAAGAAACTCGCCGGCGGCGGCTATTTCAAGATCATCAACCGCTCGGTTCCGGCGGCGCTGGCCAAACTCGGCTATTCCCAGGCCGAGATCGGCGAGATCGTCGCCTATGCGGTCGGGCACGGCAGCCTCGGTAACGCGCCCGGCATCAACCACACATCGCTGATCGGCGAAGGGTTCGGTCAGGCCGAGATCGCCAAGATCGAGGCGGCGCTGCCCTCGGCCTTCGATATCCGCTTCGTCTTCAATCAATGGACGCTGGGCACCGAATTCTGCACCGACGTGCTGGGTATCCCGGCCGAAAAGCTGAACGATCCCGCCTACGATCTGCTCGGCGGTCTGGGGTTCTCGAAAGCCCAGATCGAGGCGGCCAACGATCACGTCTGCGGAACGATGACGCTGGAGGGCGCGCCGCATCTCGATCCGGCCCATTACGCCGTCTTCGACTGCGCCAATCCCTGCGGCAAGAAGGGCAGGCGGTTCCTGTCGGTCGACAGTCACATCCGCATGATGGCGGCGGCGCAGAGCTTCATTTCCGGCGCGATCTCCAAGACGATCAACATGCCCAATGACGCCACGATCGAGGATTGCCAGAAGGCTTACGAGTTGTCGTGGTCGCTCGGCACCAAGGCCAATGCGCTCTACCGCGACGGCTCCAAGCTCAGCCAGCCGCTCGCCGCGGCGCTGGTCGAGGACGACGAGGAAGCGCTGGAGGTGCTGGAAAGCGGCACGCCGCAGGAAAAGGCGGCGGTGCTGGCCGAAAAGATCGTCGAGAAGATCGTGATCAAGGAAGTCGTGCGCTCCAACCGCGAAAAGATGCCGGAGCGGCGCAAGGGCTATACCCAGAAGGCGGTGGTCGGCGGTCACAAGGTCTATCTCAGGACCGGCGAATATGCCGATGGCTCGCTTGGCGAGATCTTCATCGACATGCACAAGGAAGGTGCGGGTTTCCGGGCGATGATGAACAACTTCGCCATCGCGGTCTCGGTCGGCCTGCAATACGGCGTGCCGCTGGAGGAGTTCGTCGACGCCTTCACCTTCACCAAGTTCGAGCCGGCGGGAATCGTTCAGGGCAACGACAGCATCAAGAACGCCACCTCGATCCTCGACTATATCTTCCGTGAACTGGCGGTCAGCTACCTCGACCGGACCGATCTGGCCCATGTGAAACCGGCCGGGCACACCTTCGACGATATCGGTGGCGGCGAGCAGCAGGACGGCCTGTCGAACATCGAGGAACTGAGCGAACAGGCCGCCAGCCGGTCGATGCAGGTGCTCAACCACATCAAGCAGATCTCCTCGACCGGGTACTTGCGCAAGCGTCTGCCGCAGGAACTGGTGGTGCTGCAGGGCGGGGTGGACGGCATGGCCGGCGGAACGGCGCTGGACGGTGCGATGGACCCCGTCGCCACGCTGAAGACACTGGTGCCCGAGGTGTCGGCCGCGCCGCAGACCGCAATGGGCAAGATCGCGACGCTGGACAACCGCACCAAGGCGCGGATGCAGGGGTACGAGGGCGAGGCCTGCGCCGAGTGCGGCAACTACACGCTGGTGCGCAACGGCACCTGCATGAAGTGCAACACATGCGGTTCGACCAGCGGGTGTAGCTGAGACATTCCACGCCGTCCCGCTTCCCCGGGGCGGTGCGGGTTCGGGGGCGGGTGCGCCCGCCCCGGGCGGATCGGGCCGCAGGCAAAAAAACCGAGCGGTCACCAACGATTGAGCCCGATCAGCCAGTCTGGGGCGCCCGCGGGCGCCCCGTTTTTTTGTGATGCAATTGCCGGCTTCAGATCGGGGAATATACTTTTCTGCCACAGCATGACTTTATTGCACTATCCCTTCGTCTGACGGATTCACATATATGAGGCGGCGGCTTGCGTTGGGCACATGAGCAAGCCTGTTTCCCTGTTCCGAACGACGAACTGGTCCAGTTACGAGATATTACTGAATAAATCCCTGTAAGACTCTGAATTAACAAGAAAACTATACCAGATCAGGACTCGGATTCAGCCCTATGCCGCAATGGTTTATCTGGATTTAATCAACAAAGCCCTTTCGAATCGATCAATCAGGATGAGCGGTTTTATGGGTCATGAAGACCATGTTCCGGTGCCGCCACTTTCGGGAACGGGCGGTTCTCAAACAATTTTTCAAACTGACGAAAATGACCTGACAATATCTTCCAATATTCAGGCCCAACTATCGATTTTCAGGGTCTATATACTCCATTCCATACACCTGCCCTGTGATCGGATCTGTAACAAATGGCACACCGTCACCTGGCCCCACCTGATATATGCTGCCATCCAGCGGGTTGCGATAATACCCGCCTCCGTTAAGCGACTCCATGAATCGTTCATGGCTGTTCTGCGACGAACGCTCCCAGTCTTGCTGCTGCCTCATGATAGCATTCTGCTCTGCCTGGAGCTGTCCGGTCGTGTTGGGGTCGTTGAGCCATCGATAATATTGCTGGTAAAGAACTTCATCGGGCGTGCTGTAGTCGTTGTTAGCCCTGCGATGATTCGCTACATACATATCCAATATCATTCGAGTGGCGGTTTCGGTATCTCCGTTTTGATATGCCTGCATAATTCTGTCGTTTTGCTGCGCCTGCATCTGAAGCATGTACATCATGTCATCCGCGCTTTGCGCCAGGCTTTGAGAGCAGACAGCCATGCCAAAAGCGGCAATGATAATGCGGGTAAAAAAATTGTTCTCCATCTACAAACCTCCATGCGTTTGTTCGCGGCCGATTCAGGTTATCAGGCGCTTCCCGGAGGAGACGTGGAATTGTGTCAATCTGCGCCTGGATAAAATAATATTCAAAGACGGCTTTGGCTTCGGCTAAAGTTACGAGATTTTTGCCCCCAATTCAATCCCCGAGCCCAGATGCGCAATCCTTGCGGTCGCAACCCGTTCGCTCAGGCGTCGAGTTCTACCCAGATAGGCACGTGATCCGAGGGTTTGATGCCGCCGCGGGCCTGCCTGTCGATCCGGCAGTCGGTCAGCAGGTCGGCGGCCTGAGGGGTCAGCAGGAAATGGTCGATGCGGATGCCGTTGTTCCGCTCCCAGGCGCCGGCCTGATAATCCCAGAACGTGTAATGCCCGGGGCCGCGGGTGGTGGCGCGGAATGCGTCGGTGAGGCCGAGATTTTCGATCTCGCGCAGGGTGCGGCGACTTTCGGGCAGCGCCAGCGCGTCCTCGCGCCATGCCTCGGGGCGGGCGGCGTCCTCGTCCTGCGGGATCACGTTGTAGTCGCCCGCCATCAGAGCTGGTTCCTCCTGTCGCAGCAGGTCGGCGGCGCGCGCCCTGAGGCGCGCCATCCAGCCCAGCTTGTAATCGAATTTCGGCCCCGGGGCAGGGTTTCCGTTGGGCAGGTAGAGGCCGCAAAGCCGCACCGCGACCCTGCCGCCGACAACCGTCGCCTCGATCCAGCGCGCCTGTTCGTCGTTCTCGTCGCCCGGCAGGCCGCGCTGCACATCCTCCAGCGGCAACCTGGACAGGATGGCGACGCCGTTGAACCCCTTCTGCCCGTGCGTTTCGACGTTATAGCCGCGCTCCTCGAAAACCTCGCGCGGGAATCCGGCATCGACCGACTTGATCTCCTGCAACAGCGCCACGTCCGGCCGGGCCTCGTCCAGCCAGTCGCACAACGCCGCCTGCCGCGCCTTGATACCGTTGATGTTGAAGCTCGCGATCTTCATTCCTGCCTCCGCGGTGCCGGTTGGCGCAGGGTGGGGCAGGCGGGCGGGCTTGTCCAGCGGTCGCGACGGGGCGGGTCACATGGCGAAGGAAACGCCGCAGCCGCAGGACGAGGTCGCGTTGGGGTTTTCCACGACAAATCGCGCGCCGATCAGTTCGTCGGAGAAGTCGATGGTGGCATTTTCGAGAAATGGCAGCGACACCGGATCGACCACCACCTTCTGCCCCTGGCCTTCCAGAACCAGATCGTCGGCACCCGCCTCGTCGAGCGAGATGTCGTACTGGAACCCCGAGCATCCGCCGCCCTCGACGGCGACACGCAGCACCCTGGGGGCGGCGCCGATCTCGGCCAGTCGCGCGAACGCGCGCGCGGTTACTTTCGGGGGCAGGCGCAGGTCCATGGGATTTCTCGCTCGGCACGTCGCATTCCGGTCACGGGCAGGATATATGGCCTTAACAGTTGCGCAACAAGGAGCCTCATGGACCTCGCCCCCTATGCCTGCGATCCCGCCGACAGCCGCGGCCGGCTTCATCCCGAAGGGCTGAGCACCTTTCGCTCGCCTTTTCAGCGCGATCGCGATCGGATCATCCATTCCTCGGCCTTTCGCCGGCTGAAACACAAGACGCAGGTTTTTGTCGAACACGAGGGCGATTACTATCGCACGCGCCTGACCCATTCGATCGAGGTCGCGCAGGTGGCGCGCACCATCGCCGGGGCGCTGGGGCTCAACCGCGAACTGACCGAGGCGGTGGCGCTGGCCCACGATCTGGGTCACACGCCCTTCGGCCACACAGGAGAGGACGCGCTGCACGAACTGATGGCGCCGTATGGCGGGTTCGATCACAACGCGCAGGCGATCCGCATCGTCACCTCGCTGGAGCGGCATTATGCCGGCTTCGACGGGCTGAACCTGACATGGGAGAGCCTGGAGGGGATCGCCAAGCACAACGGGCCGGTCACCGGCCCGCTGCCCTGCGGGCTGGCCGAATACAACGCCCGGCACGATCTGGAGCTTTCGACCCATGCCAGCGCCGAGGCCCAGGTCGCGGCGCTGGCCGACGACATCGCCTACAACAACCACGATCTGCTCGACGGGTTGCGCGCCTGTCTGTTCAGCGATGCCGAGATCGCCGACCTGCCGATCGTCGGCCCCGCCTTTGCCGAGGTCGACGCGCTGTGGCCGGTGCTCGACCCGGCGCGTCGCCGGCACGAGGCGCTGCGGCGGGTGTTCGGCGCGATGGTCACCGATGTGATCGGGGTATCGCGCCACACACTGGAACAGGCGGCACCCGCCAGTGCCCGGGAGGTGCGCGCGCTCGGGCATCCGGTCATCGGCTTCTCGCCCGGCCTGCGGCGGCAACTCGATGCGATCCGCGCGTTTCTTTTCGCGCGCATGTACCGCGCCCCGCCGGTGATGGAGGAACGCGCGCGTGTCACCACGGTGATCCACGATCTGTTTCCCCATTACCTGCGCCATCCCGAAGAACTGCCGGAAGACTGGCGATCCGACGTTGCGGCGGCACCCGACGCAACGGCGCTGGCGCGGATCGTGGCGGATTACATCGCCGGAATGACCGACCGCTTCGCGTTGCAGCGGCATGCCGCCCTGTTCGGCTGAAACCCGTCCCCCGCGCGACCGGGGCTTGACCCCGACGGCGGAGCCTGTCGATTTGTAGCCGGATGTTCCGGCGGTGTTTTACCCCGGCAAAACCCGCTGGAGGGGCCCAATGAGCACGACGGCAACCGCAGGTCTCGACCCCGAAGTCGCAATCGCGCTGATCGGTGTGCTTGGGGTCGGCTCGCAATGGCTTGCATGGCGGCTCAGGATTCCCGGTATCGTCATGATGCTGGCGGCCGGTCTGCTGGTCGGGCCGGTGCTGGGCATCATGGTACCGGCGCGCGATCTGGGGCGGCTGGTCGGGCCGATGATCTCGATCGCGGTGGCGATCATCCTGTTCGAAGGCGGGTTGACCCTGCGCCTGCAAGCCCTGCGCGACGCGGCCGCCGGGGTGAGGCGGCTTGTGGTGATCGGGGCGCCGCTGGGCTGGCTGCTGTCGGCGCTGGCGCTGCATTACGTGGCCGGGCTGGGCTGGGCCGCATCCTCGGTGTTCGGCGGTGCGATGATCGTCACCGGCCCGACGGTGATCGCGCCGCTGCTGCGCCAGGCGCGGCTGTCGCGCCGGCCGGCGACCCTGCTGCAATGGGAGGCGATCGTCAACGATCCGCTCGGCGCGCTGGCGGCGGTGCTGGCGTTCTACGTCATCGCCAGCATGCAGCAGGGGCACGGAACCGGCATGACGCTGCTCAGGCTTCTGGTGATGTTCGCCGTTGCCGGCGCCATCGGCGGGCTGGCGGGCCGGGCGGTGGCGCTGGCCTTCCGCCGGGAACTGGTGCCCGAATACATGAAGGTGCCGGTGCTGTTCGTTGCCGTTCTGGCAATTTTCGTCGTCACCGATCAGATCGTTCACGAGGGCGGGTTGCTGGCGGTGACGCTGATGGGGCTTGTCATCGCCAATTCCGATCTGCCCTCGTTCGTCGAATTGCGGCGCTTCAAGGAACACGCGACGGTCCTGCTGGTTTCGGGCGTCTTCATCCTGCTGGCAGCCTCGATGGACCTTGGAACCCTGTCGATGCTCGACTGGCGGGCGGCGGCCTTTATCGCGGTGGTGGTACTGGTTGTGCGCCCGGCGACGGTGCTTCTGTCGCTCGCCGGATCGCGCCTGCCCTGGAACGAGCGGCTGCTTGTCGCCTTCACCGGGCCGCGCGGCGTGGTGCTGGGCGCGATCGCGGCTTTTTTCGCGGCGCGCCTTTCGGCCATGGGTCTGGAGGATGGCGCCCGCATCGTGCCGCTCGCCTTTGTGCTGGTCGTCTCGACGGTTGTTCTCTACGGCTTCGCGCTTGCGCCGCTGGCGCGCCGACTCGGTCTTGCCGGAACCGAGACACCGGGTCTGCTCATCGTCGGCGGCTCGCCCTTCGCCACCGAACTCGGCATCGTCTGCAAGGCGCACGATATTCCGGTGCTGGTGATCGACCGGATTTATTCCCGTCTGCGGCAGCCGCGCGAGGCGGGGCTTCAGACCTATTTCGGCGATATCCTGTCCGAAGGCGCCGAATACGGTGTCGAACTGGTCAGCTTCGATATCCTTCTTGCCGCGACCGATAACGATGCCTATAACACGCTGGTCGCCACCGACCTTGCCCCGGAATTCGGTCGCAACAACGTCTTTCAACTGACCCGGCAAAAGGAAACCGGCGCGCGCCATGCGCTGCCCAGTACCTTGGGCGGCCATGTCATCGGCCGCGGTATCGGCTTTTACGAGATGAACGGCCTGCTGCGCGAGGGCTGGAAAATCCGTGTCACCAGAATAGGCGAGGAATTCGGCCTGACCGACTGGCGGGACAGAAACCCCGACGCCTTTCTGATCGGCCGGATCGAACAGACCGCCCTGCGGCTGATGCGCGACGACGAGGTTTTCAAGCCGGCGCCGGGAACGCAGCTTGTCGCCATGGTGCCGCCCGCAGCGGCGTGAGCGGCCATTGACGCGAAGGCTTGTCATGATACACCGCCCGGCATTGCCAGCGGAGCCAGACCGATGAACATCTATGCCGAAATACGGGACCTTGTTCTCGACGCGCTCGACAGTGCGGTTGCCGATGGGTTGCTGGCCGCAGGGCTCGATTACACCAATGTCGCGGTCGAACCGCCGCGCGACCCGCTGCATGGCGACATGGCGACCAACGCGGCGATGGTTCTCGCCAAACCCGCCGGGCGCAAGCCGCGCGACATTGCCGAAATGCTCGGCGGGAAGCTGGCCCTCGACCCGCGCATCTCCGCCGTCGATGTCGCCGGGCCAGGGTTTCTGAACCTGCGCCTGGCCGGGCCGGTCTGGGCCGCGGTGGTGCGCGCTGTGCTGGAAAGCGGCGATGCCTACGGGCGCTCCGATCTGGGGCAGGGGCAGCGGGTGAATGTCGAGTTCGTCTCGGCCAATCCCACCGGGCCGCTGCATGTCGGGCACACCCGGGGGGCGGTATTTGGCGACGCGCTGTCCTCGCTGCTCGATTTCGCCGGCTACGAGGTGACGCGCGAATACTACATCAACGACGGCGGGGCGCAGGTCGATGTTCTGGCGCGGTCGGTCTATCTGCGCTATCTCGAAGCGCACGGGCAGCAGGTGGGTTTTGCCGAAGGCACCTATCCCGGCGATTACCTTGTTGCGGTCGGCGAGGCGCTGAAGGACAGGGTGGGCGATGCCTATGTCGGAGAACCCGAGGAGGTCTGGCTCGAACCGGTCCGCGATTTCGCCACCGAAGCGATGATGGATCTGATCCGCGCCGATCTGGCGCTGCTCGGCGTCACGATGGACGTGTTCTTTTCCGAGAAGTCGCTTTATGGTACCGGCCGGATCGAGGCCGCGCTCGGGGCGCTGGACGACAAGGGCCTGCTCTATCGCGGAACGCTCGAACCGCCCAAGGGCAAACTGCCCGAGGATTGGGAACCGCGCGAACAGACGCTGTTCCGCTCGACCGCGCATGGCGACGATGTGGATCGCCCGGTGAGGAAGTCGGACGGGTCCTGGACCTATTTCGCCCCCGATATTGCCTATCATTATGACAAGATCGAACGCGGCTACGATGCGCTGATCGACGTTTTCGGCGCCGATCACGGCGGCTACGTCAAGCGGATGAAGGCGGCGGTCTCGGCCCTTTCGGACGGGCGGGTGCCGCTCGACATCAAGCTCACCCAACTGGTGAAGCTTTTCAAGAACGGCGAGCCGTTCAAGATGTCCAAGCGCGCCGGAACCTTCGTCACCCTGCGCGATGTGGTCGATCAGGTCGGCCCCGACGTGACGCGCTTTGTCATGCTGACGCGCAAGAACGATGCGCCGCTCGATTTCGATTTCGACAAGGTGCTGGAACAATCGCGGGAAAACCCGGTGTTCTACGTGCAATACGCCCATGCGCGCATCAAGTCCGTGCTGCGCAAGGCCGCCGGGGCAGGGATCGCGGTCGACGATGCCTCGCTCGCCGATGCGGACCTTTCGGGCATGACGCACGAGGCCGAACTTGCCGTCGCCGCCAGGGTGGCCGAATGGCCGCGCCTGCTCGAGATTGCGGCGCGCACCCACGAGCCACACAGGATTGCCTTTTATCTTTATGACTTGTCGGGCCTTCTTCATGCGTTATGGAACCGTGGCAACGAAGAACCGGGCCTGCGTTTCCTGCAAGAGGGCGATCCGGACACGTCGCAGGCGAAAATCGCCCTTGCACGGGCCGTTTCCGTTGTCATTTCCACCGGTCTTGGTATCCTTGGCGTGACCCCGGTCGAAGAAATGCGCTGAATTAACAGGCGCAGGCGGGGTCGAAGGCAGGCAAGACCCCGCGCAGCCCTCCCTGATCCTCACGGTGGTGCCTCGCGCGGCACAAGAACGAGGCGGAGCATGACCGACCACGCATTTGGTCAGGGCAGAGGCGCTGTGCAGGCAGCGTATTTTTCAGACGACAGCCCCCAGGTTCTGGGGGATTATCAGGCTGCGGGGCCAGGCCTCGCGCGGATGATATTTCACGTACTCGGTGCATTGGTTTCGATTGCCCTGATCGGCGCCGGTGGCTGGTGGGGCTACAAGCAGATCATGCGCGACGTGAACGGCGTGCCTGTGGTGCGCGCCCTCGAGGGGCCGTTTCGTGTCGCCCCCGAAGCGCCGGGCGGCGACGTGGCCGACCACGCCGGCTTCTCGGTCAACCGGGTGCAGGCGGTGGGAACGGCCTCGGCCCCGGAAGAGCGGCTCGTGCTGGCGCCGGGTCCGGTCGACCTGACCGACGAGGATCTTCCGGCGCCCGAGTTGCGGATCAAGCCCGAGCCGCGCCCCGACGCGATGCTGGCGGCGCTGGAAGGAACCGCCGAGGCCGACGATGCCGAACTGGTGGCGCCCGATCCGGTCGCGCCCCAGCCGGCGATGCTGACGGCCGGGGTTCTGCCCGACAGCGGCGGTGCGCAGGCGCTGGCGGCGGCCGAAACGCTGACCGCCGGCGTTGCGCCGCTTTCGGCGGCCGTACCCGCCGCGACGACTGGTTCAACAGCCACGGGTGGCGGGCTGCGCCCGATGGCCCGGCCGCGCGGCGACGCGCAGGTCGTTCTGGCCTCGGCCCCGGCCGCGGACACGGCAACCGACACCGGCAGCGGAACGAGCGCGGCAACCGCCGATGCGATCAACCAGGCGGTCGCCATGGCGGTGCTGGGCACCGACCTTGCGAGCGAAACCCCGGTCGCCTCGATCCCGGCGGGAACGCGGCTGGTCCAGTTCGGTGCCTACGATTCGGTGGCCGAGGCCGATGCGGCCTGGCAGGGGATTGCCGGCAAGTTTGCCGGTCTTGTCGCCGACAAGCAGAAGGTGGTCGTCGAGGCGCAATCGGGCGACCGCACCTTCTGGCGTTTGCGCGCTGCCGGATTCGCCGATCTTGCCGAGGCGCGCCGTTTCTGTGCCGCACTGGTGGCCGAACGGACCGACTGCATCCCGGTGGTTGCCCGGTGAGCGGCCCGGGGGCGGCGATATTCGGTTGCGCGGGGCCCTGGCTGGGTGAGGCCGAGCGGGCCTTTTTCGCCGATGCGCAGCCCTGGGGGTTTATCCTTTTTGCCCGGAACATCGGGGATCCGGCCCAGCTCGCGCGGCTGACGGGCGATCTGCGCCATGCGGTGGGCCGCGATGCGCCGGTCCTGATCGATCAGGAGGGTGGGCGCGTTCAGCGCATGTGGGCGCCCCACTGGCGGCAATGGCTGCCGCCGCTCGACCAGATGGCGCGGACGCGCGATCTCGACCGCGCCGCACGGGCGATGTTCCTGCGCTACCGGCTGATCGCGGACGAACTGACGGCGGTGGGTATCGACGTGAACTGCGCCCCCACCGCCGATCTGGCCCGCCCCGATACGCATCCCTTCCTGCGCAACCGCTGTTTTGGCGAGGATACCGCCTCGGTCGTTACCGGTGCCCGCGCGGCGGCCGAGGGGCTGCTGGCCGGCGGTGTGCTGCCGGTGGTGAAGCATCTGCCGGGTCACGGGCGTGCCCGGGTCGACAGCCATTTTTCCCTGCCGGCGGTGAATGCCGCACCGGACGAATTGAACGCCAGCGATTTCGAACCCTTCCGCGCGCTCGCCGACCTGCCGCTGGCGATGACGGCGCATATCGTCTTTACTGCTTTCGACCCCAGCCTGCCGGCAACCCAGTCGCCCCGCATGGTCGAGACGATCCGCCGCGACATCGGCTTTCAGGGGGTGCTGATGAGCGACGATCTGTCGATGCAGGCGCTTGCCGGGTCGGTCGGCGAACGCGCCGCCGCGTCGGTTGCCGCCGGCTGCGATCTGGTGCTGCACTGCAACGGGGATCTGGCCGAGATGGAGGCCGTCGCCGCTGCAGCCGGCGGCATGTCGGCAGAGGCCGTGGCAAAGGGCGAGGCGGCGCTCGCCCTGCGGCAGCGCCGTTGCCCGCTCGACATGGATGCGGCCGAGGCCGAACTCGACGAATTGCTTGACGGAGAAGTCTATGCCCAGGGATGAAATCCAGCACGGGATTGCCAGCGAAGCCGTTGCCGAACGGCTTGCCGCCGAGGCGCTGATTGTCGATGTCGATGGGTTCGAGGGGCCGCTCGATCTGTTGCTGACACTCTCGCGCACGCAGAAGGTCGACCTGCGCCGGATCTCGATCCTGAAGCTGGCCGAACAATACCTGGGCTTTGTCGAACGCGCCAAGACGCTGCGCATAGAGCTTGCCGCCGACTATCTGGTGATGGCCGCATGGCTGGCATTCCTGAAGTCCCGCCTGTTGCTTCCGCCCGACCCAGCAGAGGAGGGCCCGTCGGGCGAGGAACTGGCGGCGCATCTGGCCTTCCAGCTCGAACGGCTTCAGGCCATGCGCGAGGTGGCCGCCAAGCTGATGGCGCGTGACCAGAAGGGGCGCGATTTTTTCGTGCGCGGCGATATCGAACAGGTCGAACATCGCCGCCAGATCATCTTTACCGCTACCCTGATGGACCTGATGCATGCCTATGCGCGCATCCGCACCAAGGACGAATTCCGTCCCTTCGTTCTGGATCGCGAGAACCTCTTTACCATGGAGCAGGCGCTGGAGCGTCTGCGCCCGCTGGTGGGCTATGCCGGCGAATGGACCGATCTGATGTCCTATCTGCCCGATGGCTGGGAACTGGACCCGGTGCGCCGACGCACCGCGACAGCGGCGACCTTCGCCGCCTCGCTCGAACTGGTGAAAGCGGGCAAGATCCGCATCCGCCAGCCCGGGACCTTCGCCCCGATCCAGATCAGGTCCGCCGGTCCGGGCAATGGCTGACGATCCGCTCATTCCGCCATCCCTCGAAAGCCTGTTCGAAGCCCCCCCCGAGGTCGAGCAGGAGCGCATGGTCGAGGCCATCCTTTTCGCCTCGGCCGAGCCGGTCACGGTGGCCGAGCTCAACGCGCGCATGCCGCACGGGGCCGATGGCGCCCGCGCGGTCGAGGCGCTGCGCCGCCGCTACGAAGGGCGCGGCGTCAACGTGGTCGGGGTGGGCGATGCCTGGGCGATCCGCACCGCGCCCGATCTGGGCTTTCTGATGCGCAAGGAGACCGTCGAGACACGGAAGCTCTCGCGCGCGGCGATCGAGACACTTGCCATCGTCGCCTATCACCAGCCCGTCACCCGGGCCGAAATCGAGGAAATCCGCGGCGTTTCGGTCAGCCGGGGCACTATCGACCAGTTGCTCGAAATGGAGTGGATCCGGTTCGGTCGCCGCCGGATGACACCGGGCCGCCCGGTTACCTTTGTCGTCACGCCCGAATTTCTCGATCATTTCGGCCTCGAAAGCGCACGCGACCTGCCGGGGCTGCGCGAATTGCGCGCCGCCGGCCTGCTTGAAAGCCGCCTTCCGCCCGGAACCGCGCCCGAGAGCGAGGACGAGCCGGGCGGCGGACAGTCGGTCATGTTCGACGATGACGAAGACGGTCCGCCCGGACCCTGAGGCATTACCGCAGGGGCGCTACCTCTGAGAGCGCCTATGGCGCGCGAAAGTGCTTGCTGAGCTTCAGGCCTTGACCCTGATAACTGGAAGCGATCCCGGCGCCATAGAGCGTTTCGGGCCGCTCGGTCATCCGTTCGTAGACCAGCCGGCCGACGATCTGGCCGTGTTCGAGAACAAACGGTGCCTCGTGGCAACGCACCTCCAGCACGCCGCGCGCGCCCTGGCCGCCAGCCTCGGCATGGCCGAAGCCCGGGTCGAAAAACCCCGCGTAATGCACCCGGAACTCGCCCACCATGGCGACATAAGGCGCCATTTCGGCGGCGTATTGCGGAGGGATATGCACCGCCTCGCGGCTGACCAGGATATAGAAGGCGCCGGGATCGAGAATGATGCGCCCGTCCTCGGCCTCGACCGGCTCCCAGAAATCGGCCGGGCGATAGAAACCGATCCGGTCGAGGTCGATCACCCCGGCATGGGGTTTGGCGCGCCAGCCGACAAGCCGGGTGCCCTCGGGGCGCAGGTCGACCGAGAAGCCCAGCCCCTCGGAGATCACCGCCTCGCCCGAGACCAGCCCGGCCCGTTCGTGCAGGGCGCGCAGGTCGTCGTCGTCGAGCACCGACCGCCCGCGCCGGAAGCGGATCTGGTTGAGCCGCATCCCCGGCCGTACCAGCACCGAGAAGGAGCGCGGACAGATCTCGGCGTAGAGCGGCCCGCAATAGCCCCGGGCGATCCGGTCGAACTCCACCCCGCCATCGGTGATCACCCGGGTAAGCAGGTCGAGTCGTCCGGTCGAGGATTTGGCGTTGGCGACGGCGCTCACATCATCGGGCAGATCGAGCGTTTCCTGCAGCGGAACAAGGTAGACACAGTTCTTTTCCAGCACCGCGCCGTCCGACAGGTCGATCTTGTGCATCTCGAAATGGGCCAGCCGTTCGGCGACGGATGCGCCCCCGCCGGCAAGAAACGAGGCGCGAACGCGAAATGCCGTGCGGCCGAGCCGCAGATCGAGGCTGGCAGGCTGCACCTGGCCATCGGCAAAGGGTTCGCCGGCACTGATCTGGCCGGCAAGGATCAGCGCCTCGATGCTCTGGCCGGGTAGGACTCCGTTCATCGCCTGCCTCCTTCGGGTGCGGCCGGGTGGCGGTCAGCAAAACGCCCGCTCCATCAGGGGGCGGGCGTTTTGCAGATGGTCGGGCTAGCAGGACTTGAACCTGCGACCTTCCGTCCCCCAGACGGACGCGCTACCAGGCTGCGCCATAGCCCGACGTCCGGGCTTAATACTCCATTTTCTGCCGAGGGCAAGCGGCAAACCGACGGGATTGCTCCCTCTCCCTAGCGGTCCATGCGCGCGCGCAGCGCGCTGAGCCTTGCAAGTGCACGCTCCAGTTCCGTCGCATTGGCTGCCTGCGTCGGGTGGGACGGTGGCGGCCCGGAGGGCGGCGTGGGCCGGGAGGGTTCCGCTGGCATTTCCTCCGCATCGGGGGCGGGTATCTCGGCCGCTTCGGTGCGATGGCTGAAGAGCGGCATCGCCGGCGCGGGTGCGCGCGAGTCGTGCGCAGCCCTTGCAACCGGTGCCGGAGCCGCCGGAACCGCGGGTTCGCCGGGCGGCGTTTCTTCCTTCGTGGTCCGGGCCGTCACGGGTGCCTGACGCTGCGGCGCGTCGGGCTCGGGGGCGGCGCCGGCAACGAACGCGAAGGCGGCCGATCCCGAACGGACCGGCACCGGGGTTTCGGCCGCTTCGACCGGCGATTCGGTCTCTGTTGCCTCGCCGGCTTCCCCCCCGTTCACCGGGGCAGAAAGGGCGGCGACGGCACGGACCCCCTGTTCGCGCAAAATCTTCTGCACGCCCTTGATGGTCATGCCATCGTCGTGCAGCAGTTTCCGGATTCCGCCCAGAAGTTCCATGTCCGCCGGGCGATAATACCGCCGCCCGCCGGCCCGCTTGACCGGCTTCACCTGGCTGAACTTGCTTTCCCAGAAGCGCAGGACATGGGTATTTACACCAAGCCAGTCCGCGACCTCGCTGATGGTGCGGAACGCGTTGGGGGCCTTTTCGTTCATTGCGCTGGCGGGTCCTAGTTGCGGTTTCCGGCCGCCACCCGTTCCTTCATCAGATGCGATGGACGGAAGGTCAGCACCCGGCGGGGGTGGATTGGAACCTCTTCGCCGGTCTTGGGGTTGCGGCCGACTCGGGCCGCCTTGTCGCGTACCGAGAATGTCCCGAACGACGAGATCTTGACCTGCTCGCCGCTGACAAGCGCGTCCGAAATATGCCCCAGCACGCTCTCGACCAGTTGAGCGGACTCGTTCCGTGATAGCCCCACTTCACGAAACACGGCCTCGCTCAGGTCCATCCTCGTCAAGGTCTTGTCACTCATGCATAAACCCCCGCTTTTCGGCGAGCCTAGGTTAGCGGCGGATTTCAGTCAATATCAATGGCTTGGGCGGGCACCTTGAAACGGCGGGCAAGGGCGGAAATCCGCTGCGATCATGTGTCTGTAACGAACAAGTGATTGGATTCGCTGGCGCTTTGAGTCGCAGCCTTATCGCTACCAGCGCAGCGCAACCGCCCCCCAGGCGAGGCCGCCGCCGATCGCCTCGGTCACCACAAGCTGTCCGGGCAGGATTTTTCCCGATGCCTTGCCGACCGAAAGCGCGAGGGGAATCGATGCTGCCGAGGTGTTGCCGTGGTCCTGAACCGTCACGACGACCCGGTCGAGCGGTATGTCCATGCGCGCGGCGGTCGATCTGATGATGCGCAGGTTGGCCTGATGCGGCACGATCCAGTCGACGTCTGCATGGCCGAGGCCGGCCTTGCCGAGCGCGGCGCTTGCGGTATCGGCGA
Source organism: Tropicimonas sp. (assembly GCF_047971885.1). Taxonomy (NCBI): domain Bacteria; kingdom Pseudomonadati; phylum Pseudomonadota; class Alphaproteobacteria; order Rhodobacterales; family Roseobacteraceae; genus Tropicimonas; species Tropicimonas sp. The sequence goes on from NZ_JBKEAE010000027.1 coordinate 42,988, forward strand.
GTTTCTCGACCGCGTGGCGGAAGACCTCCTTGCCCTGCATCTTCAGCACGCCGCTCTTTCCGGTCGAAACGCCGCCGTCGACATAAAGCGAGTCGCGCAGCCGCCCGTCGGAATGCAGATCGACGGCGAGGATGCCGCGGTCGCCGGTGTCGCCGTTCCCTTCCGCCGCCTCCAGCACGACCGCCCCCGCGCCATCGCCGAACAGCACGCAGGTGGCGCGATCGTTCATGTCGAGAATCCGGCTGAACGTTTCGGCGCCGATCACCAGAATGCGCCGCGCCTGCCCGGAAAGGATCAGCGCATTGGCATTGGCCAGCGCAAAGACGAACCCGGCGCAGACCGCCTGCACATCGAAGGCAAAGCCCTGTGTCATGCCGATCTTGGCCTGCACCATCGTTGCGGCCGAGGGAAATGTCAGATCGGCGGTCGAGGTGGCGAGCACGATGGCGTCGATATCCCCGGCGCCGAGCCCGGCATCGGCGAGTGCGGCGAGCGCGGCACTGGCGCCCAGATCCGAGGTGTTTTCGCCGGGGGCTGCAAAATGCCGCCGTTCGATGCCGCTGCGGCTGACAATCCAGTCGCTCGTGGTGTCCAGCGTCGCCTCGAACTCAGCGTTTTCGACGATGCGTTCGGGCAGGTAATGCCCCACCCCGCGGACCACTGCTCTGACGGTCATCTCTGTTCTGCTTTCTTGATCTTGTCCGCCCGATCAGCCGACCCGGCGGATTGCAATATTCACGACGACATATCCCCTTGCGGATGCCCCGTCGAGGCCACCCGGGCCGCCAGCCGGTCGGAAAATCCCGCATGTGCCAGCTGGAACGCGAGCTTGATCGCCGCAGAGACGCCGGTTGCGTCCGCAGAGCCGTGGGATTTCACCACCGTTCCGTTCAATCCGAGGAAAACACCGCCATTGACCCGGCGCGGGTCGATTCGCTGCGAAAGCCGCTGAAGCGAGGTATAGGCCAGGATCGCGGCGATGCGGCTGAGGAACGAATGCCGGAAGGCCTGCCGCAGGAACTCGCGAATCATCGAGGCGATGCCCTCGGCGGTCTTGAGCGCAACGTTTCCGGTAAAGCCGTCGGTGACGATCACGTCGACACCGCCCCTGGGGATATCGCCACCCTCGACATAGCCGACGAAATCGAACTCGGCATCGACGGCGGCGGTGGCGATCAGCGCATGGGCGGATTTCAGCTCGGGGTGGCCCTTGTGCTCTTCGGTGCCGACATTGAGCAGCCCGACCCGGGGCCGCCGGATATCGAGCCCGTTGCGCGCATAGGAAGCACCCATCAGCGCATATTGCAGCAGGTCGGAATCGTCGGCGCGCACATCGGCGCCGACATCGAGCATCACCGCATAGCCGTTCGCGTTGCGCGACGGCCAGAGGCAGGCGATAGCCGGCCGGTTCACCCCGGGCAATTTGCGCAGCCGCACCATCGACAGCGCCATCAGCGCCCCGGTGTTGCCGCAACTTACGGCAACGGTCGCTTCGCGATTGCGCACCGAATCGATGGCCGACCACATCGAGGTGTTCTGGCCCCTGCGCATGACGATGGACGGCTTGGCATCCATCGTCACCACCTCGGCGGCGTCGTGAATCACGCAGCGGTCGCCAAGATTTCGCCTGGCGACGAGCGGTTCCAGTTCGTCCCTGCGGCCGTGCAGGATGAAGCCGATGTCCGGATTCTTGCGTGCCGAAATGGCACAACCGGCGACAACCGCCGCCGGCCCGCGATCGCCGCCCATGGCGTCGACCGAAATGACCGTCTTGCCGGCGAGAATCGGCGATGCCCCGGCAGGTCGATCATCCTGATCACCAATGCCCATCCGCTTCGCGTCCGCGCCGCGAGCGACGCTCAGGCCGCGTCTTCGTCGAGATCGGCTTCCTCGACCATCGCGACGACCTCGCGGTCATCGTAGTGGCCGCAGGCTCCGCAGACGTGATGCGGGCGCTTGAGTTCGCCGCAGTTCGGGCATTCGTTGGGATTGGAACCCGACAGCGCATCGTGCGAACGGCGCATGTTGCGGCGCGACGGGGTTACTCGGTTCTGAGGGACGGCCATGTCTCAACCTCGGTGTCTCTGGCCGGACGGGTCTGTCCCGGCGGCATATGTTTCGTATGTCGGCGCGTCATACGCCGGCTTTACATCCCGATCAAGGGTGTGCGGAAGGTGCGGGACCATACGCGATCCCCGGCCGATTGCAAGGGGAGAGGCGCGGCTTCGCCAATGCGGCCGTGCTCTGTCGCCGCCGGGGTCCCGGCCGGCCTGCGGCGGGCGGACGACCTCACCCCTTCGGATCCAGTTGCCTGCGCAGGCCGGCAAGCCCGGCAAAGGGCCGGGCGTCGTCGTCGGTCATCGGCGCGGTTCCGGGCGCGGTGAAATCCGCCTGCGCCAGTTCCGCCCCCGCAGCGCGCGGAAAATCGGGCAGGGCGAGCGCCAGCGATTCCCCGAGCACCTGCCCCAGATCGACCGACGCGGGCAGGGGTTCGATACTGTCGTCCTCGGGCATCTCGGCCTCGGCATCGTCGGGCGCGGTATACCCGGCCAGATAGCGGCGCAGCACCGGCGTATCGATTCGGGTGGTGACCGGTTCCAGCGTCACCGAACAGGGCTGAACCACCGTGGCGCCGAGCGTCGCCTCGAGCCGCCAGTCCGCGCGGCCTTCGGGAATCAACTGCCCGGCCAGCCGGACCTCGCGCAGGTCGAGCAGATCGAGCGCGGCCTTCAACTCCTGTATTTGCCGGGGATCGGGCTCCAGCACGAAGGGTGTCGGCGCCCCGACGGGAAGCCGGGACAGGCGGATGACCTGCGACTGTGCGTTCTGCGGCATTCGGAGTCTTCCTTTCTTGAACAAAAGGATGCCACTGATATAAGCCGGATGGAACATCCGTCGACAAGGGGCAACGGGACCGAACCATGAGCAGGCAAGACGGCAGGCATCTGAACCGGGCAGGACGCGCCCTTGGCCTGTGCGCCGTAGTGCTGACCGGGGCCTGCACCTCGCTCTATCAGGACCACGGCTATACGCCGAGCGATTCCCAGCTTGCCGAAATCGACGTGGGCGTCGACACCCGCAATTCGGTCGCCGAAACCGTCGGCCCGCCCACGACCATGGGGGCGCTGAAGGATTCGGGCTACTATTACGTTTCGCAGCGGATGCGGACCTATGCCTACCGCGAGCCGGAAATCATCGAACGGCAGGTGGTGGCAATCAGCTTCGACCGGAACGGCGTGGTTTCCAATATCGAACGGTTCGGCCTCGAGAAGGGCAACGTCGTCGCGCTGTCGCGGCGCGTCACCGAATCGAATATCGAGGGCGTCGGCTTCCTCGCCCAACTCATGGGCAACGTCGGCATGCTCGATATCGGCGAGAACATCCGCTAGTCACCCGGAACTGGATCGGCGTTATTGACATGATGGCGGTTTGGAGTTCTGGCGATGTGTGGTCGTGCGTCTGATCTCAGCACTGATGAGCGCGGTTTTCCGGGCGGGTCCGCGAATCGAATCCATTACAGGGTGCGTGAAGCAGAACCGCCTTCTGGCATTTGTACCGCTCGAAGGCCTCAAGCAGGCGCCATACCTCGGCGAGGGTCTGCCTGATCTTCGGTAATGGCCGCGCCAAAGCGGCCCGGTGTGTCCGAGGCTGCGTTCTCCATTGCTGCGGCGCGCGTGGGGCCGGCGGCTATTCGGAGGCCTCGCGCGCCAGCGCACGCCAGCCGATATCCTCGCGATAAAATCCGGCCGGCCAGTCCACCGCTTCGGCGAGCGCGTAGGCGCGGTCGCGGGCCTCGCGCAGGGTGCGGCCCCGGGCGGTGGCGTTCAGGACCCGCCCGCCGGTGGCGATGACGTTTCCCCCGTCCACGCCGGTGCCGGCGTGAAACATCATTTCCCAGCTGGTCTCGGCCAGCGCATCGAGCCCACGGATCGCGCTGCCTTTCACGTAGTCGCCCGGATAGCCATCGGCCGCCAGAACCACCGTCAGCGCGTGGTCCTCGGCCCAGTTGACCCTGCGCTCGGCCAGCCGCCCTTCGGCTGCCGCCAGCATCAGGTCGAGCGCCTGCGCGCCAAGGCGCATCATCAGCACCTGGCATTCCGGATCGCCGAAACGGACGTTGTATTCGACCAGTCTCGGCACCCCGTCCCTGATCATCAGCCCGGCATAGAGTACCCCGCGATAGGGCGTGCCGCGCCGGGCCATCTCGGCCATGGTTGGCCTGACGATCCGCTCCAGCGCGGTCTCGGTCACCGCGTCGGTCATCACCGGGGCGGGGGAATAGGCGCCCATACCGCCGGTGTTGGGGCCGGTGTCGCCTTCGCCGACGCGCTTGTGGTCCTGCGCGGTGCCGATGGGCAGGACGGTTTCACCGTCGCACAGCACGAAGAAGCTCGCCTCCTCGCCCTCCATGAAGTCCTCGATCACCACTTCCGCGCCGGCGGCGCCGAAGGTTCCGCCGAACATCTCGTCGATGGCGATCAGCGCCTCCGCCTCGTCCATCGCCACGATCACGCCCTTGCCGGCGGCCAGCCCGTCCGCCTTGACGACGATCGGCGCGCCTTGCTGGCGGATATACTCCTTCGCCGGCTCCGCCGTGTCGAACCGCGCCCAGCGGGCGGTGGGGGCGCCGGCGGCGTCGCAGATCTCCTTGGTAAAGCGCTTGGAGGCTTCCAGCCGTGCCGCCGCCGCCGAGGGGCCGAATGCCGGGATGCCGGCCTCGCCCAGCCGGTCCGCCACGCCGGCGGCCAGCGGCGCTTCCGGCCCGATCACCACGAAATCGATCGATTCGGCCTCGGCGAATTCCACCACCGCGCCGCCGTCGCAGATGTCGAAACTGGCGCATTCGGCAATCTGGCCGATGCCGGCATTGCCCGGGGCGACGATCAGCCTGTCGCATTTCGGATTTTGCAGAATGGCCCATGCCAGCGCATGTTCCCGGCCGCCGCCGCCAAGGATCAGGATGTTCATCAATGCCCCGCAGGATTTTGCCTTTCCGATAGCGAATGCGGAACCGGGGAACAAGGGCGCTGGAAGCCGCCGGGGATCCGTGGAAAAGAGGGGGTGCCGCCGGTGATCGCGCGGCAGCGGGGAGAAAACGCACCATGGCTACGATCAACAGGATCTGGCACGCCAAACATCCGATGCCCAGGAACCCGACCGACCGGGAGCGGCTGGAGTGGCATCTCGATCATGCCGCCCATTGTGGCTGCCGGGAAATTCCGAAGTCGATTCTCGCGCTGATGGAGTTGCGCGGAATCCCCCGGCCCGAATTGCGCGATTCGGTTGCGAAGTAACGATGTCCGATCTTCTCGACGACGATTCCGATTTGCCCGGACCCGGCTCCAATGCGCCCGAATACACCGTTTCCGAGATCTCGGGAGCGGTAAAGAAGACGCTTGAAGACGCGTTCGGGCGGGTTCGTGTGCGAGGCGAGGTCGGGCGGGTGTTTTCCGCCCGCTCCGGGCACCTGTATTACGACATCAAGGACGACCGGAACGTTCTGGCCTGCACCACGTGGAAGGGGCAGATCGCCGGGCTGACCGTGATGCCGGAGGAGGGGATGGAGGTCATCGTCTCGGGCCGGCTGACGGTGTTCGGGGCGCAGTCGAAATACAATCTCAATGCCGATCAGGTAGAGCCCGCCGGCGCCGGGGCGCTGATGGCGATGCTGGAAAAGCGCAAGAAACAGCTTGAGGCGGAGGGGCTGTTCGCACCCGAACGCAAGCGCCCGCTGCCTTATCTGCCCGAGGTGATCGGGGTGGTGACGTCGCCTTCGGGTGCGGTGATCCGCGACATCCTGCACCGGTTGCGCGAGCGTTTCCCGCGCAAGGTGCTGATCTGGCCGGTGGCGGTGCAGGGGCGCGATTGCGCCCCGCAGGTCGCCGCCGCCATCGAGGGTTTCAACCGCCTGACGCCGGGTGGTGCCCTGCCGCGTCCCGATGTGCTGATCGTGGCGCGCGGCGGCGGCTCGATCGAGGATCTTTGGGGCTTCAACGAGGAGATCGTGGCGCGGGCGGCGGCGGCCTCTGCCATTCCGCTGATCTCGGCCGTGGGCCACGAGACCGACACGACGCTGATAGACCATGTGTCGGACCGGCGCGCACCCACGCCCACCGCCGCGGCCGAGATGGCGGTGCCGGTGCGGCTGGATCTGCTGGCGCAGGTCGAGGGACAGGGCGCGCGGCTGGCCGGCGCGGTGGCGCGCGGCATGGCGCGCCGCGCGGAGCGGTTGCGCGATCTCGCACGGGCGCTGCCGCGCCCCGAGACGCTGCTGGCGCAGGCCCGGCAAAGGCTCGATCACGCATCCGTCCGGTTGCCGAATGCCCTGAAGGCCGCCGTCCAGCGCAAGCAGGTCGCGCTGGCGCGTCAGTCGGCGGCGCTCAGGTCGCAGGTATTGACCGCACGTCTGCAGGCGGCGCGCATCGCGCTGAACACCCGCGAGGACAGGCTGAGTCTGGCCCTCGGGCGGCCGGTGGAACGCGCGCGCGCCCGGTTCGACCGGGTTGCGGGCCGGCTGAGCGCGCGACCGCTGCTGGCCGAGCTTGACCGGCGGCGGGTGCGGCTGGCGGCGCTCGACCGGATGCTGCAAAGCCTGAATTACGAAGAAACGCTGAAGCGGGGCTTTGCGGTGGTGCGCGGCGACGGAGCGATTGTCACCGGCAAGGCCGCCGCCGAACGGGCGGCGGCGCTGGAGATCCAGTTCCACGATGGCCGGCTGGCGGTCGGCCGCACCGATACCCCGCCACCGGACGGCGGTTCAGCCGCACCGCGCAAGACCGCAGGCCGCCGCCGCAAACCGCCACAACAGGGCAGCCTGTTCTGAACCGTCCTTTTCGCCGGGGTCAGGCACCGACCTCGGGGCCGGTGCACGATAGCGGGGTACCGAACGGCGCGCCCTCGACCAGTTCCAGATCGCCGGGGCGGTTTTCGAAAATCGCGCGGATGCGGCCGCCATCGTCGAACCAGGCCCAGCAATGGGGTTCGTCGCTGCCCCGATAGACGAAACAGATCTGCTCGCCCTGCGGAAACCAGGCGCCCTCAAGACATTCCTCGCCCGGGAAGGACCAGGCGACATGCCGGTTGCCAAGGTAGTGTTCGACGCCATAGGCGGCGCCGCCGACATAGAAGTAGACGGTGCGCCCCCGGGTGGCGGCGTCGAACGCATCGGCATCGAGCGGCGACGCGTCCGCTGCGGACGGGGCGAAAAGAAGGGCAAAAGCCGAAAGCGCTGCGAAACGTGTCATGATCGAACCTGCAAATACAAACCGTAAACAAATGCAGGAGAATTATCGCATATTTTATGGATTTGTCCCAGCCCCTGCGCGTGAAATCATTAACGGCGCACATCGCCGGCATGCCCGTCGCAGCCCGGCCAGCCGCCGTTGCGGGCTTTCAAATCCCCGGGCATGTGATTAGGTGACCCCGTGGAATTGGTGGAAGGAGCGGCCGATGGCGTTTTTCTCGAAGCTCAGGGACCGGCTCTTCAAATCCTCTTCGAAGCTGGAAGAGGGGCTGGACGCCATCGTTTCCGATGGCGGGGCGGAAGAGCCGGCCGAAGCGACGCCCCGAGCGGAACCGGCCGCCGAACCCGGGCCGGTACCCGCGCCGCGGGACGTGCCCGAGGTTTCCGCACCGATGGCGCCGCAGCCAGTCGATCCGGTGCCTGTCGTTCATGAGGCTCCCGAACCGGGGGCGGAAACCCGGCCCGGGGTTTTCGGGCGGTTGCTGGGCCGTGGCGAGAACAGGACGGTGATCCGCCGCGAGCTTGACGACGACATGCTCGAACAGCTCGAGGAATTGCTGATCGCATCGGACATGGGGGTCGATACCGCGCAGCGGGTGACCGCCAACCTCGCCGAGGGACGGCTGGGCAGGCGGCTTTCGACCGACGAGATCAAGGACCTGCTTGCGCAGGAGATCGCCCGGATCATGGAGCCGGTCGCAAGGCCGATGCCGCTCTACCGCAGGAAGCCGCAGGTGGTGCTGGTGGTCGGCGTCAACGGATCGGGCAAGACGACGACCATCGGCAAGCTGGCCAGCCAGTTCCGGGAGGCGGGCAAATCGGTGGTGATCGCGGCGGGCGACACGTTTCGCGCCGCCGCTGTCGAACAGTTGCAGGTCTGGGGCGACCGGGCGGGCGTGCCCGTGCTGACCGCGCCCGAGGGTTCGGACCCGGCCAGTCTCGCCTGGGACGCGATGGAAAAGGCGCAGGCCGACGGCGCCGACCTGCTGATGATCGACACGGCGGGCAGGCTTCAGAATCGCGCCGACCTGATGGAGGAACTGGCCAAGATCGTCCGCGTCATCCGCAGGAAGGACCCGGAGGCGCCGCACAACACGCTTCTGGTGCTCGACGCGACCACCGGGCAGAACGCGCTGAGCCAGGTCGAGACGTTCCAGAAACTGGCCGATGTCACCGGGCTGGTGATGACCAAGCTCGACGGAACCGCCAGGGGCGGAGTACTGGTCGCGCTGGCCGACCGGTTCGGGCTGCCGATCCATGCCATCGGGGTGGGCGAGCAGATCGACGATCTGGCGCCTTTCGACCCCGAGGAATTCGCCGCGGCGCTTGTCGGGGCACGGTTGTGACGTTGCAGCGAAACGGCGGTCACATTTGCGAATAGACCGGTGTTTCGCCGGAACCGACGCATCCGGGCGGTTGACACGCGGCGCAAAAACGGCTCATCGCGGGACGGGACACAAACGGAACCGACGCATGCAGGAAAAGACGGTCAGCCCCTGGCTTTTACAGACGCTCGAACTCGGGCCGCCGCTGCTGTTCTTCGTCGCCTACATGCGGATGCGCGATCAGACCTATACACTCGGCGGCACGGAATATGATGGCTTCATCGTCGCCGCCGGCCTGTTCGTGCCCATCCTTCTGGTGTCGATGGCGCTGCTGTGGAAGCTCACCGGCAAGCTGTCGCGCCTTCAGGCCTTCACCGCGTTCATGGTTGTCGTCTTCGGCGGGCTGACGGTCTGGCTCAACGACGAGACGTTCTTCAAGATGAAGACGACCATCGTCTACGGGCTTTTTGCGCTGGTGCTGGGGGGCGGGCTTTTGCAGGGCAGAAGCTATCTGGCGTGGATTCTGGGCGACAAGATGCCGATGAACCATGACGGCTGGATGATGCTGACGCGGCGGCTGACCTTTGCCTTTGCCGCGCTTGCCGTCGCCAACGAGGTGGTCTGGCGCACGATGTCGACCGATTCCTGGGTCAAGATCGAGACGTTCGGCTTTCCGATCGCGCTGTTCGTCTTCATTTCGGCGCAGATTTTCTCGCTGCAGAAATATGTCGAGGCCGATGCCGAGGACGGCGCCGATTGAGCGGGCGTATTTGACCCGGACTGCGCCGCCGTGTCTCTGGACCTTGGCGCGGGCTTGGTCCATACCGTGCGGTAACACGTATCGGAGGCATCCATGGGCATCCTGAATTCTATCCTGCGCGCGGTCACCTGGTGGGACAAGGAGACCTATGGCACCCAGTTGTTCACCTGGCGCCATGGCGAGAAGGTTGGCGAGGACGCGGACGGCAACGTCTATTACCACACCGGCGACGACAGGAAGCGCTGGGTCGTCTACAGCGGCGAGATCGAGGCGACCAAGGTGCCGCCCGGTTGGCACGGCTGGCTGCACCGGCTGTACGACGAACCGCCGAGCGTCAGCGCGCCCAAGCGCCTGCCGTGGGAAAAGCCGGCGCAGGAGAATCTCAGCGGCACGGATATGGCCTATCATCCGGCCGGCACGCTTTACCGGCTCGAACCGGTGAAGCGGAGCGATTACGAGGCATGGACGCCCGAATGACGTCCGGCGCAAGTGGCTGTGGGGTGCTTCGGTGCTGCGCGCCCGGTGGAGTTACCGATGTCTGAAAGCCCCGGAGAGATTATCGCCGGCGGCGTGGTGCTGGCAATCGCCGCAGGTTTCCTGCTTTACGCCGCGCAGGGTGCGGGCGTTGCCGCATCGGGTGGCGGCTACGATCTGACGGCGTCGTTCCGTTCGGTCGAAGGGGTGGCGCTTGGTACCGACGTGCGTCTGGCGGGCGTCAAGGTCGGCACAGTCACCGGGCTGGAACTGAACCCGAAGACCTTCCGCGCCGACCTCAGGATCAGCGTCGGGGAAGCGCTGGAACTGCCCGAAGACAGTTCCATCGCCATCTCGTCCGAGGGGCTTCTGGGCGGCAATTTCGTCGAACTGGTGCCGGGCGGATCGCCGTTCAACCTCGAACCCGGCGGCGAGATCACCGACACGCAGGGCGCGCTGAGCCTGCTTGGCCTGCTCGCCAAGTTCGTCTCGTCCTCGGGCGAGGGGGATTGATGCCGATGTTCGGGTGGCGGTTTGCGGCCTGGCTTGCGCTGGTGCTCGCCGGCGGACTGCCGGCGGCGGCGGTCGAGCAGACGGTGCAGATTCAGGCCGCGAGCGCGCAAGGCGCGGTGATTCGCGTGCTTGACAAGGTGACCGGCGCGATCACCGATGTCGAGATCGCGCGCGGTCAGACAAAGGTGATCGGCCGGCTGATAATCGTGCTTGGCGATTGCCGCTATCCGGTGGGAAACCCCAATTCCGATGCCTGGGCGTGGCTCGACATTCGCGACGACACGCTTGCCGTGCCGGTGTTCGGCGGCTGGATGACGGCCTCGTCCCCGGCGCTGAACGGGCTCGATCATGCGCGTTACGATGTCTGGGTATTGCGCTGCAGCAATTCCTGAGGGACGGGCAGGGCGCCGGGCGCGTCGAAATCGGCATGAACCTGAAGGGCCCGCGCCAACAGCATGTGATATTTGTCGCGGTCGATCTCGATAGCGCCGAGGCGCGCCAGATGCGGGGTCAGGAACTGCGTGTCGAACAGCGTGAAGCGTGCGAGGCGCAACCGGTCGACCAGATAGGCCAGCGCCAGTTTCGAGGCGTCGGTGCGGCGCGAGAACATGCTTTCGCCGAAGAACGCCCCGCCAAGCGCCACCCCGTAGACCCCGCCCACCAGGTCGTCGCCGGCGCGTACCTCGATCGAATGGGCGAACCCCGTTCGGTGCAGGTGGCGATAGAGCGCAAAGATCGTGTCGTTGATCCAGGTCTCGTCACGGTCGGCGCAACCTTCGACAACACCCTCGAAATCCTCGTCCACGCTCACGGCGAACGGTGCCTGCCGGATGCGGCGCCGGAGCGATCGCGAGATGTGGAACCGGTCGAGCGGGAAAATGCCGCGCCGCTCGGGATCGACCCAGAAAACCTCGGCCGCCGCGCGTGCTTCGGCCATGGGAAATATCCCCATCGCATAGGCGCGCAACAAGAGGTTCGGGGTGATCTCTCCGCTCATGGCGCAACCTTACCGCCGCCGCACGGGTGCCGGCAATCGCCGCGCCTCGTTTCCCGTCCTGCGCCGCTGATCAGCGGACGATGCGCACCTGCGCCCGGTCGAAGACCGTGGTCCGGGTCAGCGGGACATAGCTGGGCAGTTCGCCGTTCGGGCCGGGGGCGCCGGTGTATTCCGGAATGTCGTCCTCGGCGCTGGTGGTCGTAAGCTGCCGCGCGCGCTCGGCGCTGGCGCTGATCACCGGGGTCGAGGCGGGCAGGGAATAGGTCCGCTGCGTGGCGTCGGGCGGTACGTCGCAGCCGGCAACGATCATCGTTGCCGCCAGAGCGCCCGCCATGCGCAGAACCGTGGCCCGCAGCCCGATGCCCGCTTTTGCCGGAGCGTTCCGGATTGCCCCGCATTCACGAATTGCACGATGTTTCACGGCCTGTCACTCCTTCCTGGCTTCGCGGGCTTGCGCCGCAAGCCCACTCTAGCGGCCATCATCCGGTGCCGGTAGTGCGAAAGGCGCTCAGGCTTCGTGGGCGGCGAGCCACTTCTCCAGCCAGTGGATATCGTAGTTGCCGGTGGCGATGTCCGGCTCGGCCAGAAGCGCGTCGAACAGGGGCAGCGTGGTGTCCACCCCCTCGATCACGATTTCCGACAGCGCGCGCGACAGGCGCGAAAGCGCCTCGGACCGGTCGCGGCCGTGCACGATGAGCTTGCCGATCAGGCTGTCGTAATAGGGCGGAATCCGGTAGCCGCCATAAAGCGCCGAATCCATCCGCACGCCCAGCCCGCCCGGAGCGTGGTACATGCCGACGGTGCCGGGGTTGGGGGTGAAACCGGGCAGTTTCTCGGCGTTGATGCGCACCTCGACGGCGTGGCCGTTCACCTCCAGATCTTGCTGGGTGAATGACAGCGCCTGACCCTGGGCGACCCGGATCTGCTCGCGTACCAGATCGACGCCGAAGATCGCCTCGGTCACCGGATGCTCAACCTGAAGGCGGGTGTTCATCTCGATGAAGTAGAATTCGCCGTCCTCGAAGAGAAACTCGATGGTGCCGGCCCCGATATAGTTGATGCGGGCCACCGCGTCGGCGCAGATCGCGCCGATACGGGCACGGGTTTCGGCATCGATCGCCGGGCCGGGGGCTTCTTCCAGAACCTTCTGGTGGCGGCGTTGCAGCGAACAGTCGCGTTCGCCCAGATGCACCGCGTTGCCCTTGCCATCGCCAAAGACCTGCACCTCGATATGGCGCGGCCGGCCGAGGTATTTCTCGATATAAACCTCGTCGTTGCCGAAGGCGGCCTTGGCTTCGGAGCGGGCGGTGCGGAAGGCCGTTTCCAGTTCGGCGGCCGATCTGGCCAGCTTCATGCCGCGCCCGCCGCCGCCGGCGGTGGCCTTGATGATGACCGGATAGCCGATTTCGGCCGCCACCGTCCTGGCGGTCTCGTAATCCGGCACGCCGCCGTCCGAGCCCGGAACCACCGGCACGCCAAGGTTCTTCATTGTCTCCTTGGCGGTGATCTTGTCGCCCATGATGCGGATATGCTCCGCCGTCGGGCCGATGAAGGTCAGGTCGTGATCCTCGACCACCTGCACGAAGGCGGCATTTTCGGACAGGAAGCCGTAGCCCGGGTGAATCGCGTCGGCGCCGGTGATCTCGCAGGCCGAAATGATCGCGGGAAAGCTGAGGTAGGATTGCGCCGACGGCGGCGGACCGATGCAGACGGATTCGTCGGCAAGCCGGACATGCATGGCATCGGAATCGGCGGTGGAATGGACCGCGACCGAACGGATGCCCATTTCGCGGCAGGCGCGGAGGACTCGCAGCGCGATCTCGCCGCGGTTGGCGATCAGAATCTTGTCGAACATTATTCGATGATCATCAGGGGGGCGCCGAACTCGACCGGGGCGCCGTTTTCCACCAGAATGCGCCGGATCGTCCCGGCATGCGGCGCGGGGATCTGGTTCATCGTCTTCATCGCCTCGATGATCAGGATCGTCTGGCCCTCGGCGACCTGATCGCCGATGGCGACGAAGGCGGGCGCACCCGGCTCGGGGGCCAGATAGGCGGTGCCGACCATGGGCGAGGTCACCGCGCCCGGCAGTTGGGCGGGGTCTTCGACCGGTGCCGCCGGTGCGGGCGCCGCGACGGCATGCGCCGGGGCGGGCGCCGTCGCGTGGGCGACCGGGGGCGGTGCATAGGAAATGACGGCGGGTGCCGCAACCTGCCGGCTCACCCGGACGTTCAGGCTGTCGTCCTCGCCGTATTCGCGCTTGACCTCAAGCTCGGTCAGCTCGTTGGCACGCAACAGTTCCGCGAGCGCCTGAATGAAGGCGACATCCGCGTCCTGACTCTTTGTGGTCATCTGGCCCTTGCCCCTATTATCTGCTTTCGCATGTTCCTCTAGCTCAAGCGGCCCGGTGAGGGAAGGTCGGATATGGGGGTGCGGCGCCGGCTTCTCGATGCCCGGTTGCCCAGGGGATCATTCCGCCGCACAGGCCGCCGCCGTGTTGTTCGGATGCTGCGTCCAGTTGCCGGGAATATCGGTCACCGTCCTGCCGGTGCGTGGATCGACCTCTCCCGCCTTCAGCTGCCGCATGGTGATGCATCCGTCGACGGGGCAGACATTGACGCAGAGATTGCAGGCGACGCATTCGCTATCGTCCACCTCGAAGATACGGCCCTCTTTCATCAGGATCGCCTGATGCGATGTATCCTCGCAGGCAGCGAAACAGCGGCCGCACTTGATGCAGGCGTCCTGATCTATCTGCGCCTTGGTGATGTAGTTGAGGTTCAGATACTGCCAGTCGGTGACATTGGGCACCGCCCGGCCGGTGATGTCGGCAACCGTCGCGTGGCCCTTTTCGTCCATCCACGCCGAGAGGCCGGCGATCATCTCCTGCACGACGCGGAATCCATAGGTCATGGCGGCGGTGCAGACCTGGACGTTGCCCGCACCAAGCGCAAGGAACTCGGCCGCATCGCGCCAGGTGGTTACCCCGCCGATACCGCTGATCGGCAGGCCGGCGGTTTCCGGGTTGCGGGCGATCTCGGCCACCATGTTCAGCGCGATCGGCCGCACCGCCGGGCCGCAGTAGCCGCCGTGGGTGCCCTTGCCGTCGATGGTCGGTTCGGGCGACATGGTGTCGAGGTTGACCGAGGTGATCGAATTCACCGTGTTGATCAGGCTGACCGCATCGGCGCCACCGCGTTTGGCGGCCTCGGCGGGCGGGACGATGCTGGTCACGTTGGGGGTAAGCTTCACGATCACCGGCATCCGGGTGGCGGCCTTGCACCAGCGGGTGACCATCTCGAGATATTCCGGCACCTGACCCACCGCCGAGCCCATGCCGCGTTCGGCCATGCCGTGCGGGCAGCCAAAGTTCAGTTCCACCCCGTCGGCGCCGGTCGCCTCGACCAGAGGCAGGATTTTCTTCCACGCCTCCTCCTCGCAGGGCACCATCAGCGAAACAACCAGCGCGCGGTCCGGATAGTCCTTTTTGACGGCGGCGATCTCGCGCAGGTTCACCGCCAGTGGGCGGTCGGTGATAAGCTCGATGTTGTTGAGGCCCAGAAGCCGCCGGTCGGCGCCCCAGACCGCGCCGTAGCGCGGGCCGTTAACGTTGACCACCGGCGGGCCGTCTTCACCCAGCGTCTTCCAGACCACGCCGCCCCAGCCGGCGTCGAAGGCGCGGCGGACGTTGTATTCCTTGTCCGTCGGCGGGGCAGAGGCCAGCCAGAACGGGTTGGGCGACTTGATGCCGATGAATTCGCTTGCAAGATTTGCCATGGCTCCGCCTCCTATTCGGCTGCCCGGGCGGCCTGGCCCGTCAGGCTGGCGTTGATGTCTTCGGCGGCGTCGCGCCCGTTGGCGACGGCGGTCACCGTCAGGTCGTTGCCGCCGGCGGCGCAATCCCCCCCGGCCCAGACCCCACGCAGCGAGGTCCGCCCCGGCCCGTGAACGACGATCTTGCCGTCCGCTGTCTCGATCACGCCGGGAACACCGTCAAGCGACTGGCCGATGGCCTTGAGAACCTGATCTGCCCTGAGGGTGAAGGTCTCGTCGGACAGGCGCGGGCCGCCAGGGCCGTTGTCGGTATAGGCGAAGGTCACCGATTCGATCACCGCGTCGCCGTTGAACGCAACCGGCTGGGCGTTGAGAATGATCTGCACCCCCTTCGACGCCGCGAGTTCCTGCTCGTAGGTCGAGGCAGAGAGGTTTTCGCGCCCGCGCCGGTAAACCATGGTGACATTTTCTGCGCCGAGCAGCCTGGACTGGATTGCCGCATCGACCGCCGTCATGCCGCCGCCGATCACCACCACGTCGCGCCCCACCGGAATGGTCGAGACATCCGCCGCCTGCCGCAACCCGGCGATGAAATCGACCGCATTGCCGACATTTGCCTTGCTTTCGCCCTCGGTGCGCAGGGCGTTCACCCCGGCAAGCCCGATGGCGAGGAAGATCGCGTCGTACTCGCCCTGCAATTCGTCGAGCGACAGGTTCTCGCCCAGTTTCCGGCCCTGGTGGAAGGTGATCCCGCCGATCTTCATCAGCCAGTCGACCTCGAAACTGGCGTAATCGTTGGTCGTCTTGTAGCTGGCGATGCCGTATTCGTTCAGCCCGCCGGGCTTGTCGCGGGCATCAAAGATCGCCACATCGTGCCCCATCACCGCCAGCCGGTGCGCGCAGGACAGGCCCGCCGGGCCGGCCCCGACCACCGCGATCCGCCTGCCGGTGGCGGCGGCGCGGCCGAAGGGCTGCACGCCCTGTGCCATCAGGTGATCGGTCGCATAGCGCTGCAACTGGCCGATCTCGACCGGCGCGCCCTCGGCAGCGTTGCGAACGCAGGCCTCCTCGCACAGCGTTTCGGTCGGGCAGACACGGGCACACATGCCGCCAAGGATATTCCGGGAAAAGATAGTCAATGCCGCATTGTCCGGATCGCCCGACTGGATCTGCCGGATGAACATCGGCACGTCGATTTCCGTCGGGCAGGCGGTGGTACAGGGGGCGTCGAAGCAGAAATAGCACCGGTCCGCTGCGACTGCGGCCTCGTGGGCGTCGAACGGCGGGTGAAGGTCGTCGAAATTGCTGTTGTAGGTTGCCTGGTCGAGTCGCCCCGCGACCACACCCGGCGTTCTCTGGCTGTTGGTCATCGCACAACCTCTGCTGGAGAAAGACTATTTTCCAACGCTGGCACGGGTTGGTGCGCGAAATCAAATTTATTTTTTGACCGTCTGGTTAAATTTTGCTTTCCGGTCCGGCTTTCCATCGTGTCAAACAATATGAAAATCAATGAATTGAACGGTCATCTTTATGTCGTGCTTTCGGTTTGGCGGAAGCCATCACCATTGCCGGCGGTCATTCGCTGATCGCGCCGCGACAGATGCCGCCACGGGTTTGGGCAATCGGAAAACCCGCCGAAGGAGCGGAGCAGAGCGTCGTCAGGGGGTCAGCAGTTTGGTGAACAGCGTCACCAGATAGGCTTCGGCCTCGGGGAAGGGATCGCCGCCCTCGGGGCCGAGCATGAGGCGCACCTGGATATCGAAATCGGCATAATGCTGGGTCAGCGCCCACATCGAGAATATCAGGTGATAGGGGTGAACCTTTTCTATCCTGCCCTCGGCGGCCCAGCCGGCGATCACCGCCGCCTTTTCATCGACCAGCGGCTTCAGCGCGTCGGGTATCAGTTCCGACAGATGGGGGGCTCCGAGCAGGATTTCATTGGCGAAGAGCCGGCTTTCGCGCGGGGATTCGCGGCTTATCTCGAGCTTGCGACGGACATAGGCGAGCAATTCGGGGATCGGGTCGCCGTTGGCGTCGAGCGAGCGCATCGGCTCGATCCAGCTTTCCAGCAACCCGTCGAGCAGCGCCCGGTGCATCGCCTCCTTGCTGGGGAAATAATAGAGCAGGTTCGGCTTCGACAGACCGGCCTCGGCGGCGATCTGGTCGAGCGTGGCGCCAAAGAAGCCCTTGGCGGAAAACACCTCCAGCGCGGCTTCCAGAATCGTCTCGTGATTCCGGCGCTGAATCCGTGTCATCGGCTGATCGCCGCCGTAGTTCTGCGGATCGGGAGGATTCATCTTGCGCCCAATTATCGGTCAGGACTGCCGGACCGGGGTTGCGCAACGGGCACAGCGCGTCCGGCTATTGCTCTGCATTGACTGGTTTCCATCCCGTGGTAGCGTGATGTCGACCGGTTGGTCAAATAATTCTGCCGGTTGGTCAAAATAACGCAGGCTCCGCGAAGGGCCGGCTGACAGGGAAGCGGGAATGCCATGCCTGTGCATCGAAGCGGCGATCTGGCCGGGCGTGCCCGGACGGCATATGCTGCCCGGCCCGGTCGGCCCGCAGGCGAAAGCCGCAGGAAGAAATGGAGTATATCATGCCCGCACCCGGTGAGAACCTCAGGATCAACGGCACCCGTCTCTGGGATGCGATCATGGAGATGGCCGAGATTGGCCCCGGCATCGCGGGCGGCAACAACCGTCAGACGCTGACCGACGCCGATGCCGAGGGTCGCGCCCTGTTCCGGCGCTGGTGCGACGAGGCGGGGCTGAGCATGGGCATCGACAGGATGGGCACCATGTTCGCCACCCGCGCCGGTGAGGACCCGGACGCCCTGCCGGTCTATGTGGGCAGCCACCTCGACACGCAGCCCACCGGCGGCAGGTACGACGGGGTGCTGGGTGTTCTGGGCGCGCTGGAGGCGGTGCGCACGATGAACGACCTCGGGATCCGGACGAAACACCCCATCGTGGTAACCAACTGGACCAACGAGGAAGGGGCGCGCTTTGCCCCGGCGATGCTGGCCTCGGGCGTTTTCGCCGGGGTGCACACGCTGGAATACGCCTATGGGCGCACCGATCTGGCCGGCAAGACCTTTGGCGAGGAACTGGCACGCATCGGCTGGGTCGGCGACGAGGAGGTGGGTGCGCGCCCGATGCACGCCTATTACGAGCTTCACATCGAACAGGGGCCGATCCTCGAGGCCGAGGGCAAGACCATCGGTGTCGTCACTCACTGCCAGGGCCTGTGGTGGCTGGAGTTCACCCTGACCGGGAAAGAGGCGCATACCGGCTCGACCCCGATGGCGATGCGCGTCAATGCCGGGCTCGCCATGGCGCGGATCATGGAGATGGTGCAGGGCGTCGCCATGGCCGCCCAACCCGACGCCGTGGGCGGGGTGGGGCAGGTGACCTTCAGCCCCAATTCGCGCAACGTGCTGCCGGGCAAGGTGGTGTTCACCGTCGATATCCGCACCGTCGATCAGCGGAAGCTGGACGGAATGCGCGACGAGATCGAGGCAAAGGCCGCCATCATCTGCGACGAGTTGGGCGTGGGCTGCGAGGTCGAGCGCGTCGGCCATTTCGATCCGGTGACCTTCGCCCCCGAACTGGTTGAAAATGTGCGCAACGCGGCCGAAAAGCTGGGTTACAGCCACATGAACCTTGTCTCGGGGGCCGGGCACGATGCCTGCTGGGCCGCCAGGGTGGCGCCGGCGACCATGGTCATGTGCCCCTGCGTCGACGGGTTGAGCCCTAACGAGGCCGAGGACATCACCCCGGAATGGGCCGCCGCCGGCGCCGATGTGCTGATGCATGCGGTGCTGGAAAGCGCAGAGGTTGTGGCGTGAGCCGGGGAAATACCACCTGACTCGCGACGGCAGGGATAAGGCAGCGGCGGCAACAGGATCTTCGCTGCGCAAAGGGAGAAATCTGATGACCACAGTCATAAAAAACGGAACCATCGTCACTGCCGATCTGACCTGCAGGGCGGATGTGCTGATCGACGGGGGAAAGATTGCCGAAATTGGCCCTGACCTGACGGGCGACGAGGTTCTGGATGCAACCGGATGCTACGTGATGCCCGGCGGGATCGACCCGCACACCCATCTTGAGATGCCTTTCATGGGCACCTATTCGACCGACGATTTCGAATCCGGCACCCGTGCTGCGCTGGCCGGCGGCACGACCATGGTGGTCGATTTCGCCCTGCCCAGCCCCGATCAGGGGCTGCTCGACGCGCTCAGGATGTGGGACAACAAGTCGACCCGCGCCCATTGCGACTATTCCTTCCACATGGCGATCACCTGGTGGGGCGAGCGGGTCTTTGACGAGATGCAGGAAGTGGTGGATCGCGGCATCACCACCTTCAAGCATTTCATGGCCTACAAGGGTGCGCTGATGGTCAACGACGACGAGATGTACGCCTCGTTCCGGCGTTGCGCCGATCTGGGGGCGATCCCGCTGGTGCACGCCGAAAACGGCGACGTGGTGGCCGAACTTTCGGCGAGGCTGCTGGCCGAGGGCAATGTCGGCCCCGAGGCGCATGCCTATTCCCGTCCGCCGCAGGTCGAGGGCGAGGCGACCAACCGCGCCATCATGATCGCCGACATGGCGGGGGTGCCGCTTTATGTGGTGCATACCTCGTGTGAGGACAGCCACGAGGCGATCCGGCGCGCCCGGCAGCAGGGAAAGCGGGTCTGGGGCGAGCCGCTGATCCAGCATCTGACGCTCGACGAATCCGAGTATTTCGACAAGGACTGGGATCACGCCGCGCGCCGCGTCATGTCGCCGCCCTTCCGCGACAAGCGTCATCAGGACAGCCTGTGGGCCGGGCTGCAATCGGGCACGCTTTCGGTTGTCGCCACCGACCACTGCGCCTTCACCACCGAGCAGAAGCGCTATGGCGTGGGCGATTTCACCAAAATACCCAACGGCACCGGCGGGTTGGAGGACCGGATGCCTATGCTGTGGACCCATGGCGTGAATACCGGCCGGCTGACGCCGAACGAATTCGTCGCCGTCACCTCGACCAATATTGCCAAGATCCTCAACTGCTACCCGCGCAAGGGGGCGATTCTTGTCGGGTCGGATGCCGATATCGTGGTCTGGGATCCCGCGAAGACCAAGACGATTTCGGCCGGTTCCCAGCAATCGGCCATCGATTACAACGTTTTCGAGGGCAAAGAGGTGCGGGGCCTGCCGCGCTATACGCTGAGCCGGGGCCGGGTTGCCATTGTGGACGGCGAGGTGAGGCCCGGAGAGGGTCACGGCGAATTCGTCGCCCGTCAGCCCAACGGGGCGGTCAACCGGGCGCGCTCGACATGGAAGGAACTGACCGCGCCGCGCCCGGTGCAGCGCAGCGGCATTCCGGCGAGCGGCGTTTGAACGCCGGTGCGAAGCGATGAACCCGGCCATCGGGATCACCGGCGTTCTGGAATCGTCCGTCTATGTCGACGATCTGGATGCGGCCGAGGGGTTCTATGGCGGGGTGCTGGGCCTGGAGCGGCGTGTCCGGGTGGACGGGCGGCATGCGTTTTTTCGCTGCGGTCGGGGGATGGTACTGACATTCATCCCCGAAGCCAGCCGCCTGCCAGCGCGCGCGGGCTCCCTGCCGGTGCCGATCCACGGCGCCACCGGCCCGGGCCACATCTGCTTTGCCATGCGGAAAGAGGCGATGCCGCGCCTGCGCGCGCGACTGAGCGGCGCCGGGGTGGCGATCGAGGCCGATTTCCGCTGGCCGAACGGCGCGCGGTCGATCTATGTCCGCGATCCGGCGGGCAACAGCGTCGAATTTGCCGAACCGGGCATCTGGGATTTGGAACAGATAGAATGACGACAGGAGACATCGGTTGATTACGGGAACGGAACATAGATGAACCCGACCGAGGCAGCGAGACAGGCCACCCCGGAACCGGTCATCAGGGCGCGGAAGCTCGACCTGACCTTCCAGACCGGCGATGGCCCGGTCCAGGCCCTGCGCGATGTGAACCTGACCATCGGCAAGGGCGATTTCGTCAGTTTCATTGGTCCGTCAGGCTGCGGCAAGACCACGTTCCTGCGGGTCATTGCGGCGCTCGAACAGCCCACCGGCGGGGATGTCACCGTCAACGGCATGACGCCGGACGCGGCACGGCGGGCGCGCGCCTATGGCTATGTCTTTCAGGCGGCGGGGCTTTACCCGTGGCGGACGATCGCGCGCAACATCAAGCTGCCGTTGGAAATCATGGGCTATTCGCGCGAGTCGCAGGACGAGAATGTCGAACGGGTGCTGAAGCTGGTCGATCTGGAAGGCTTCGGCAACAAGTATCCCTGGCAGCTTTCGGGGGGGATGCAGCAGCGGGCGTCGATCGCGCGGGCGCTGGCCTTCGATGCCGATATCCTGCTGATGGACGAGCCTTTCGGTGCGCTCGACGAAATTGTCCGCGACCATCTGAACGAACAACTCCTCGAGTTGTGGGCGCGGACCGGCAAGACAATTGCCTTTGTCACGCATTCGATCCCCGAGGCGGTCTATCTTTCGACCCGTATCGTCGTGATGTCGCCCCGGCCGGGGCGGATTACCGACGTGATCGAAAGCACGCTGCCGCGCGCGCGCCCGCTCGATATTCGCGACACGCCGGAATTTCTGGAAATCGCCCATCGCGTGCGCGAGGGGCTGCGGGCAGGGCATGCCTATGATGACTGAGGCGGGCTGCGAATGAGTACAACGTTTTCCCTCTGGCTCGGGGCGGCGATGGTCACCTTTCTGGCGGCATCCACCACCCTGCGCGCATATGTCGATACGCCGGGGCCGGCGCTGCTGGTTGGTGCGCTGGCGCTCTATACCCTTGGCAACCTGATGATGGTGCCGCTGATGCGCGAGGGCGGGATGGGGGTGGCGATCTCGGTTTCGGCGGTGCTGCAACTGCTGATGGCGAATGCGGTGGCGTTCCTGTGGTTCGGAGAACGCCCGGCACCGCAACAGGCGCTGGGCATCGCGCTTGGCGTCATCGCCGTTGCCCTGATCGTGTTTCCGGCGGAGGGCCGCCAATGATGCGTGCGGTCTGGCCGGTCCTGTGCGTGACGGTGGCGATACTCGCCATCTGGTACGCTGCCGTCGTGCCGATGAACATCAAGGAGGCGCTGACCCAGGCCGAGCGTGCTGGCGCAATTGTCGATCCGCCCTCGGCCATCGAACGTCGCGATACCGGTGCGGTTGCGCTGGTGGCGCGCAATCCCGGGCATGCCGGCGCGACCTTCAACCAGGAGCGTCCGCGCCTGCCGGCGCCGCATCAGGTCGGCGCCGAGCTTTGGCAGACGACGGGCGAGATGGTGCTGAAGGGGCGCGGGTTTTCCAAGCGCAGCCTGATCTATCATGCCTGGGTCACGCTCAGCGCGACGGTGCTGGGCTTTGTCATCGGCACGCTGGCCGGGATCGCGCTGGCCATCGGCATCGTACACAGCCGGGTGATGAACATGGCGGTCATGCCCTGGGCCATTGCCAGCCAGACCATCCCGATCCTTGCCATCGCGCCGATGATCATCGTGGTGCTGAATTCGGTTGGTGTGACCGGGCTGCTGCCCAAGGCGCTGATTTCGGCCTATCTCAGCTTTTTTCCGGTTGCCGTCGGCATGGTGAAGGGTCTGCGCAGCCCCGGCGCGATGCAACTCGACCTGTTGCATACCTATAACGCCAGCCGGTCCGAGATTTTCTGGAAGCTGCGGCTGCCGGCCTCGATGCCGTATTTCTTCACCTCGATGAAGGTCGCCATGGCGGCCTCGCTGGTTGGTGCCATAGTGGGCGAGATGCCGACCGGCGCGGTGGCGGGCCTGGGCGCGCGGCTGCTGGCCGGCAGCTATTACGGGCAGACGGTGCAGATCTGGTCGGCGCTGTTCGGCGCCGCGATCCTCGCGGCGGTGCTGGTCGGCCTGATCGGGCTGATGCAGCGGATGACACTTGGGCGGATGGGAATGGACCGATGAGCAATATCTTCGGCTGGTCCGTTGCCTTTCTGGTCGCCAGTTCCGCGCTCAACATCGCCATGGCCAACGGCGCCGGGCGCGACCAGCCGCTGGCGCGCTTCCTTGTACCGACGCTTTTCGGGATCGGCCTTGTCGTCATGTGGGAGGGGGTGACGCGCGGGTTCGATGTACCCGGCGTGATCCTTCCCGCGCCAACCGCCATCTGGGAACGGTTCGTATCCAGCAGAAGCATCCTGTGGCAGGATTTCGTCCAGACCTTCGTCAAGGGCGCCTTGAGCGGTTATGTCATCGGGGCGCTGGCGGCGTTCACCGTCGCGCTTCTGGTCGACAGCAGCGATTTCCTCCGCCGCGGTCTTCTGCCGGTGGGCAATTTCATGGCCGCGCTGCCGATTGTCGGTATCGCGCCGATCCTTGTCATGTGGTTTGGGTTCGACTGGCAGTCCAAGGCCGCTGTCGTGGTGGTGATGGTGTTCTTTCCCATCCTCGTGAACACGGTCGAGGGCCTGCGCGCCACCGACCGCATGCAGCGCGACCTGATGACGACCTATGCCGCCAGCTACCGGCAATCGCTGACCAGGCTGCGTCTGCCGGCGGCGATGCCCTTCATCTTCAACGGACTGAAGATCGCCACCACGCTGGCGCTGATCGGCGCGATCGTCGCCGAGTTTTTCGGCTCGCCGATCCGGGGCATGGGCTTTCGCATTTCGACCGAGGTCGGGCGGCTGGCGCTCGACATGGTGTGGGCCGAAATCCTTGTCGCCGCGCTCGCGGGCTCGGCCTTCTATGGCCTTGTCGCCCTGGTCGAACGGCGGGTCACGTTCTGGCATCCCTCGCAAAGGCGGCGACGATCCTAGATGAAACCAGGAAAAAACAACAGGAGGTAATACCATGAAGACAGTTCTGACCAGTGCGGTATCGGCACTAGCGCTTGCCTCGGCGGCACAGGCGGCCGACGAGGTGACGCTTCAGCTGAAATGGGTCACGCAGGCCCAGTTCGCAGGATTTTATGTGGCCCAGGATCAGGGCTATTACGAGGAAGAGGGGCTCGATGTCACCATCAAGCCCGGCGGCCCCGACATCGCGCCGGCGCAGGTGATCGCCGGGGGCGGCGCGGATGTGGTGCTCGACTGGATGCCCTCGGCGTTGGCGAGCCGGGAAAAGGGCCTGCCGCTGGTCAATATCGCCCAGCCCTACAAGTCGTCGGGTATGATGCTGACCTGCTGGAAGGATACCGGCATCACCAGCCCCGACGACCTTCCGGGCAAGACCATCGGCGTGTGGTTCTTCGGCAACGAATATCCGTTCCTGAGCTGGATGAGCAAGCTTGGCATCCCGACCGACGGCTCCGAAGGCGGTGTGACGGTGCTGAAACAGGGCTTCAACGTCGATCCGCTGCTGCAACGGCAGGCCGACTGCATCTCGACGATGACCTACAACGAATACTGGCAGGTGATCGACGCCGGCGTCAGCCCCGACGAGCTTGTCACCTTCAAGTACGAGGATATGGGCGTCGCGACGCTGGAAGACGGCATGTATGTGCTGGAGCAGAATCTGACCGATCCGGATTTCGAGGACCGGATGGTGCGCTTCGTGCGCGCTTCGATGAAGGGCTGGAAATGGGCCGAGGAGAACCCGGACGAGGCGGCGATGATCGTGCTCGACAACGACGAGACCGGCGCCCAGACCGAGAAGCACCAGAAGCGGATGATGAGCGAGGTGGCGAAACTGACCGCCGGCAGCAACGGAGCGCTCGACCCGGCCGATTACGAACGGACGGTCGCGACCCTGCTTGGCGGTGGCTCGGACCCGGTCATCACCAGGGAGCCCGAGGGTGCCTGGACCCATCAGATCTCGGACAAGGCGCTGAACTGATATAACCGGGAAACGGTTGTGCGCCCTTCGGGCGCGCATCCGCAGCTCAGCGTTGCAGGTCTATCGCCGGTGGTGCAGTGTCGAAGAGCTTTCGCAGGTCTTTGACCTGTGCGCCAAGCCGGTTGCCACCGGCCGCTTCTGCGGTCCCGGCCTGAAGGCTGCGATCGTCGTCACCGGTCCCGGACGATTTTCCGGCGTTGCCGGTATCGTTGTTTACGGGCGCGTTGGACAGGGCCTCTTCCCTTTCGAGTGCCTCGCCGTGAAGCCGCGCGATTTCCTGCGTCAGTTCGGTCGGAATGCCGGCGAATTGCTGTAACGGCGGAACGGGCGCCCGCACATAGGCCGCGGGCACATCGGTTGCGGATTGCGCCGTGCCCTGCGTGGCGAAGGATACGCGCGGCATTTCCTGCGGATCGAGCGTGGTGTTTGCCGTCGCCGCCGTGGCGAGGACGGCCTTTACCGCCGATGTGCGGAGCGTTGCGTTTCTGGCAGAAGACGACTGACCGCCGCTTGCGGCAATCGCCATCGGCGTGCTTTCAGATGTCGCGATCACGCGGTTTCCTGCGCGCGCCGACCCGTTGTCGCCCGCCTGCGCCCCGGCGACCGCAAACGGAACCTGACCGTTGCCTATCAGTATCATGACCGGATCCCCCGAACGGAATCCCCACCGTATGACAGCCTGCGCCCGGCAGGTGAACATCCCGTTAACGCTGGTGTCACTGAAAATCCGGTGGTAATCGTCGACTATTCAATGATATTCTTGTCAAGTTTTCGATAGCTTCCGGGCCGGCCGGTAAATCGCGGCCATCCGGGCACCGGGAAGATGCCGGGATTTGGAGGGGAGATGCCGCGGAGCGCGCTGACGGGAAGCCGGATTCGCGAGCGCCGCCTGATGGCGGGCATCAGGCAGGGCGATCTTGCGCGCGCCGTCGGAATATCGCCGTCCTACCTCAACCTCATCGAACATAACCGGCGCCGGATCGGCGGCAAGCTGATCCGCGACATTGCGCGCGTGCTGGCGGTTGAGCCGTCGGTGCTGACCGAAGGGGCGGAGGCCGCCCTGCTCGACACCCTGCGCGAAGCCGCGGCGGGAAGTGACGATGCGATGCGGGAACTCGACCGGCTCGAGGAGTTCGTGGGCCGCTTCCCCGGCTGGGCCGGCCTGCTGGCCGACCTGCGCCGCCGGGCGATGGACCTCGAACATTCGATTGAGGTTCTTTCCGATCGCATGACGCACGATCCGCTGCTCTCGGCTTCGCTGCACGAGGTTCTGTCGACGGTGACGGCAATCCGTTCGACGGCGGCGATCCTTGTCGAAACGCGCGATCTCGATCCCGAATGGCGCGAGCGGTTTCACCGCAACATGGCCGAGGAATCGGCGCGCCTGGCCGATAGCGCGGAATCGCTGGTGCGCTATCTGGACGAGGCGAGTTCGGCCGAATTCTCGGCCACCACCCCGCAGGAAGAGGTGGAAAGCTGGCTTCGGGACAGGGGGTTTCACGTTGACGAACTGGAAACCGCCCCCGCCGCCGACCCCGGGGCGATCATTGCCGGGGCCGGCCGGTTGCAAAGCGCGGCGGCGCGCGCGATGGCCCACCGCTATCTGAAACGCTACCGCAGGGATGCGGTGCAGATGCCGCTTGCCCCGTTCCGCGATGCGGCGGTTGCCTGCGGGGTCGACCCGGCGGCATTGTCGCGCCGGTTCGGCGCCACTCTTGCGGCTGTCTTTCGCAGGCTGGCAGCTCTGCCGGCCGGGGATATGGATGCGGAAATCGGGCTGGTGGCATGCGACGGATCCGGTACGCTGACCTTTCGCAAGCCTGTCGACGGGTTTCCGTTGCCGCGCTATTCGGGCGCCTGCCCGCTCTGGCCGCTCTATCAGGCGCTGTCGCGCCCGATGGTGCCGCTGCGTGCCACGGTCGAGATAGGGTCGCGCGCGCCGCGCAGGTTCCTGACCTATGCGATCTGCGAACCGGGCCTGCCCGGCGGGTTCGACGGCCCGCAGGTGCTGGAGGCCGCCATGCTGATCCTGCCCGAACAGGCGATACCGCCACAGCACGCGGAAATCGTGCAGGAAATCGGCACGTCGTGCCGGATCTGCCCGCGCGGCGATTGCGCGGCGCGGCGCGAGCCGTCGATCATGGCAGAGGTGTTTTGACAGTACCCCGACTTCGGGCAATAGTAGGCGGCAAGGCGGGTAACCAGGACCCTCCGCCCGGCCTTGGGGGGATACCACACATGCGCAAGCGCGTTCTGCTTGTAGAGGACGAGCCGAACATCATCGAGGCGATCCGCTTCATCCTGTCGCGCGACGGCTGGGCAGTGGACACTCATTCGAACGGCGCGACCGCGGTTGAGGCGGTATCGGCGCGCGCGCCCGATGTCATCGTGCTCGACGTGATGCTGCCGGGGAAATCCGGCTTCGACATCCTCAGGGAACTGCGCGAGGCGCCGGCAACCGCCAACCTGCCGGTTCTGATGCTGACCGCCAAGGGGCAGGGGCGCGACCGCGAACTGGCCGAACGATACGGCGCCACCCGTTTCATGACCAAGCCGTTTTCGAACGCCGAGGTCCTGCAGGCGGTCAACGCGCTGCAATCGGGTGCCACCGAGGGCGCCTGACACCACCGGCGGGAGACGACCGACATGCCACCGCGACCGCAGGACAAATGGGACCAATGGGCGGAATCGTCGCTCGAACGGCGGGAGCGCACGTCGCGACGGCTGTTTCTTGGGCGCGAGATCTACCGCCGCCGCCGCATCATGGATGCGGCGCGCCTGTTGCCGGTATTCGGAACGGTGCTGTTTCTCATGCCGATCCTCTGGGCGGTGGAACGGGGTACGGCGGCCGGTGTGGTCTATCTGTTTTCGGTCTGGCTGGGCCTGATCCTCGCTGCCGCCTTCCTTTCGGTGCGACTGGCCGAGCCGCTTGAAGAGCACGGACAGGCCGAGGCGGACGAGGGCGAGGAACCGTAAGTCCGATGCCCTTCAACCTGCTTGTCGCGATATCGCTGCTTTATGTCGGGTTCCTGTTTGCCGTTGCGGCGCTGGCGGAACGGCGTGCCGGCCGCATGGGCCGCGCGTGGCTGGGATCGCCGCTGGTCTATACGCTGTCGCTTTCGGTCTATTGCACCGCATGGACGTTTTATGGTGCGGTCGGCTATGCGGTCCGCTCGGGGCTGGAGTTCGTCACCATCTACCTCGGGCCGACGCTGGTTGTCACCGGGTGGTGGCTGATCCTGCGCAAGCTGGTGCGCGTCGGGCGTTCGCAGCGGATCACCTCGATCGCCGACATGATTTCGTCACGCTACGGCAAGTCCAACATGCTCGGCGTTCTGGTGACGCTGCTCGCGGTTGTCGGCACCACACCCTATATCGCGCTCCAGCTTCAGTCGGTGACGCTTTCCTTCGGAGTTTTCGCCTCGCCCGGCTCCGAGTTCTGGGATCCGTCCGATCCCGCCTCGACCGGGCTCTGGGTGGCCGCCGGGCTGGCGGTGTTCACCGTCGTCTTCGGCACCCGGAACCTCAACACCAACGAGCGCCACCACGGCGTGGTGATGGCGATCGCGGTCGAGGCGGTGGTGAAACTGGCGGCGCTGCTGGCGCTCGGGGTCTTCGTCGTCTGGGGCATGGCCGACGGCCCCGCCGATATCCTGCACCGGATCGAACAATCGCCGCTGGCCGGATGGCCGATCGTTCCGTCCCGCTGGGCCGGGCTGATCTTTACCTCGGCGGCGGCGCTGATCTGCCTGCCGCGGATGTTTCAGGTCATGGTGGTCGAGAACGCGGACGAGGCGCATCTTGGCGTCGCCTCGTGGGCCTTTCCGCTTTATCTGTTCCTGATGAGCCTTTTTGTCATTCCGATCGCGGTGATCGGGCTGGCCGAACTGCCCGAGGGCGCCAATCCCGACCTGTTCGTGCTGAGCCTGCCGCTCAAGGAGGGGCAGAACGGGCTTGCAGTCCTTGCCCTGCTCGGCGGATTTTCCTCGGCAACCTCGATGGTGATCGTGGCGGCGCTTGCACTGGCGACGATGGTCTCGAACCATATCGTGATGCCGCTCTACCTGTCGCGCCAGCCCGGCGGGGCGATCATGGCGGGCGACGTGCGCGGGCTGGTGCTCCGGGCGCGGCGTTTTTCCATCGCCGGGGTGCTGCTGCTCGGCTATCTCTATTATCGCTATTCGGGCGGCTCGACCGCGCTGGCGTCGATCGGGCTGATCTCGTTCGTCGGTGTCAGCCAGGTGCTGCCGGCGCTTGTCGGCGGGTTGTTCTGGCGCGGCGGAACGCGCGTCGGCGCGGCGGCCGGGCTGATCACCGGGTTCGTTCTCTGGGCCTATACGCTGTTTCTGCCGAGCCTCGGCCCGGCCGGCCCGTTCAGCGCCGGATTTCTCGCGCACGGCCCCTTCGGCATAAGCTGGCTCCGGCCCAACGCCCTGTTCGGGATCGAGGGGATGGATCCGCTGATCCATGCCGTCTTCTGGTCGATGCTGCTCAATACCGCCGCCTATTGTGTCTTTTCCATCGTCAGCTTCCCCACGCCTCTGGAGCGGTTGCAGGGGGCGCAGGTAGTCAATGTCTTCGAACACACGCTGGGCGCGCGTGGCTGGACCCGCGGCAGCGCCGAGGCCGAGGACCTGCTGGTGATGGCGCAGCGCATCCTCGGCCCGGCCGAGGCGCAGGAGCTGTTCCATGCCGAAGCCACAGCGCAGGGCAAGGCGGGCTATCTTCCCGAGACGACGCCGGAGTTTCTGGACAAGCTCGAACGCGAGCTTTCGGCCAGCGTCGGCGCGGCGACGGCGCATGCGATGGTGGGGCAGATCGCCGGGTCTTCCTCGGTTCTGGTCGAGGATCTGATCCGCGTCGCCGACGAGGCACAGCAGATCCTTGAATATTCCAACCGGCTCGAAAGCCAGTCGGCCGAACTCGAACGCACCGCCCGCCAGCTGCGCGAGGCCAACCAGAAGCTGACCGAGATGTCGATCCAGAAGGACGCCTTCCTGAGCCAGATCAGCCACGAGTTGCGCACGCCGATGACGTCGGTGCGCGCCTTCTCGGAAATCCTGCGCGAAGGCGGGCTGGAGGGGGACGAATCCGTCCGCTATGCCGGGATCATCCATGACGAGGCGATCCGCCTGACGCGGCTGCTCGACGACCTGCTCGATCTCAGCGTGCTCGAAAATGCGCAGGTGACATTGAGCATCGGCCCGGCCAACCTGAGCAACCTGATCGACCGGGCAATCGCGGCATCGGGCGCGCAGACCGAGGTCGGCCCAAGGGGGGGGATGCGGATCGTCCGCGACCGCGCCAGCGAAAAGCAGGAGATCGTCACCGATTCCGACAGGCTGACACAGGTCTTCATCAATCTTGTGACCAACGCGAAAAAATACTGTGACGCCGCCGAACCCGAACTGACGATCCGGGCGCAGCGGCGCGACGGGCTTGCCGTGGTGGACTTTACCGACAACGGTTCCGGCATTCCCGCCCGCAGCCAGGAGATCATCTTCGAGAAGTTCTCGCGCCTGTCCGACCATTCGGCCGCCGGAGGGGCCGGGCTGGGGCTGGCCATCTGCCGCGAGATCATGCTGCGGCTGGGCGGAAGCATCGAATATCTGCCGGGGCAGGGTGGCGCATCGTTTCGCGTGACGGTTCCGGTCACCCCGCCCAAATCGGCGCAGCGCCTTGCCGGCACATGAATTCCCCGCTTTGGCCACAAAGAGTTAATCCTTTTCCAACCGACTTCTGGCTTTCTGTCCGCTGTAAGACGGGCTGCCCGTGTGGTGGCGAGCCAGCGGGGACGGGCGTGGAATGGCGGATGCCGGCGAACAATCTGTTCTGAAACGAATGGTGGCGGCGGGGCGCGATTCCGCAGGCGTGGCATCGCCCGCATCACCGGCGCGCGCCTTCGGCACCGCTCTGTGCCGCACGGCCGAGGCCGAGGCGACGCTGGCTGTCATGGTCGAGGATTGCACCGAGCGGATCGCATCGCTTTCGGAACTGCTGGACAGCCTGCCCGAACACGGGCTGCTTGGCCTGCTCGAAGGACCGGCCGAGGCGCAGGGCCTGATCGCCTTCGATCACGGGTTTCTCTCTGCGCTGATCGAGAAACAGACAACCGGCAGAATCCAGTCGGCGCCGCCATCTCCGCGCCGCACGACACGTACGGACGCAGCGCTGGCGGCAGATGTCATGGATGCGGTTCTGCGCAGGTTCGAGGGCGGACTTGCCGGGCGCGGCGAATCGCAATGGGCCTCGGGCTTCGGCTATTCCGGCCATGTCGAAAGCGTTCGCCCGCTTGGGCTGGTGCTGGAAGATATCGATTACCGCATTATCACCCTGCGGGCCGATCTCGAACAGGGCGCGCGCACGGGGGCGGTGATCCTTGCCCTGCCGGCGATCGGGCGCGGCCCGGCTGCGCGGGCAACGACCGGCCCGGTCGACGATCCGGCGCGGGCCTTCTGGCTTCGGGCGCTCGCCACGAATGTCGAGGGGGGCGACGTGCGGCTCGAGGCGGTGATGCATCGCTTTCGCATGCCGATCCGCGAGATTGCGCAACTGATCCCGGGCGAGGAGATTCCGCTGCCGGTCTCGTCGATCGACAATGTTCGTTTCGTCACGTCGGACGGGCACAGCTTCGGCTGCGGCCGGCTGGGCCAGAGTCGCGGCTATCGCGCGGTCCGGTTGCACAATTCCACGGCAACGAAAGAGCAGCCGGCAATCCCGTTTGCCGGTGTGGAAATCGCCCCGTCGGGCGTGCCCGACGGTCTGAAATCTGCTGCCATGCCCGATGGTGCGAAGTCGGAAGCCGCCGATCAGGCCGACGACGCGACATCGGGTTGAAGGGTGTTCAGCGCGGCCTTACCGCGCGAAGCTGGGGAAGGAGCGAGCGCAGCGGAAATCCCGCCTTCTCGGCTACCTGCACCAGTTCCTCGGGCGACAGGTCCCTGACCGCACCGAACATCCAGACCATCGCCGAACGGGTTCCCGACGCGCAATAGGCCAGTGTTGCGCCGGCTGACGCCGCAATCGCCTCGTATTGATGATCGACCTCCCTGCGGGTGAACGCGGAATGGAGGATCGGGTTGTTGACGAAATTCATGCCTTCGGCCTCGCAGGCGGTGCGGATCTCGATGGCGCGCAGGGGCGGCAGGATTTCGTCGTCGGGCCGGTTGCAGATGACCGTCCGGAAACCGGCCGCCGCAATCGCGGGCATGTGATCGGGCGAAATCTGCGGGCTGACAGAATATCTGGCGGTCAGTTTTCGAAAGTTCATAAAGACGTTCCTGGCTTGCGCGGTTCCCGGACCGGCGTGGTATCGCGGAACCACGCGCACCAGCCGGGTCCGCATCAATCTGATTCTTGCGCTTCAATATCAGTCGGTTGGAGCATGCGCCAAGTTTGCAGCACGCCGGCCAAATAATCAAAACTTGTATTCAATCCATGAAAGTCATCCACTAGCATATCGTCGATGCGGGTCAAGGATCCGCAGGGTATGGATATCCGGGCTGGTCTGCCGGGATTCGTGCAAGGGAGAATGCGATGGCCACGGTCGAGGAACGAAAAAGACAGCTCGAGGCTCGTATCGAGGAAATCAATATCCGGCTTCACGAGATCGAGGCCGAACTGGTGTCGCACAATTCCAGAGACTGGGAAGACCGCGCCACCCAGCGCGAACCCGACGAGGTGCTGGAGGACGAGGGACGCGCCGGAAACACCGAAATCGTTGCGATTCGCGCCGCGCTGGACCGGATCGAACAGGGAACCTATGGCGAATGTGTGATCTGCGGCGAACAGATCGAGGAGGCACGGCTCGACCTGATCCCCCATACGCCCTTCTGCGCCCGGGATGCCCACCGCATCGCGCGCTGAGCGCCGCGCGGGTCAGGCGAGGATCGCGCCGACCGCGACCATGATCAGCCCCAGCGCCGACAGGAAAAGCGCGCCAAGGTTCCAGACCACGACCTTCTGAAGCCTGGCGCGCATTGCGTTGTCGTCCAGCCCCTGGCGCTTGGCGCGCGCCACCACCACCACGCAGCCGATGATGCCGGCCAGACCGGCCAGCGCGACCGCAACCCCGACCCAGACCAGTATCTGCATGATAGCCTCCATCGCGCCCCGTGTGCCTTGCGCTAGCGGCTTTGAACGCCAATCGCAACCGGCCTTGATCGCTGCGTTGCCGGTCGGTAGGACACTCCCGGAAGCGCGCCCGGCGGGGCGCGCGGAACGAACCGGGGCAGGTACACCGGCAAAAACGGGAAGCGGACATGAACGACGAAACGAGCAGCATCAATCAGGCAACCGGCGAGCGGCTGAGATCCTTCGTCGAGCGCCTCGAGCGTCTCGAAGAGGAAAAGAAGGAAGTCGCGGAGCAGATCAAGGAAGTCTTCGCCGAACTGAAGGGCGAGGGCTTCGATGCCACGGCCATCCGCGCCATCCTGAAACGCCGCAAGCAGGACCCGGATCAGGTGGCCGAGCAGGAGGCGGTTCTCGACCTCTACATGACGGCGCTCGGGATGGTGTGACCGCGCGGCACGCCGGGTAGTGCAGAAGGTCCGGGGATGCGGGGACGAAAGCGCGCCGCATCGCCGTTCCCGTGCAGGGTGCCGGGCGGTTACGCCCCGCCCGCAGCCGCCACGGCCTGCCGCGCGCCGGCGGCAAGCAGCATGCCATAGGCCTCGGTGACGCCCTCTTCCAGCCGGGTGGCGAGTTCGGCGGGGAAGACCTCGCGCACCGTGAGCAGGGCGCGCACCTTGTCGGTTCCCTCGGCCCCGTCCGACAGTTTGCGCAGCGTGGCGGCGAGCGGGTCCTGAACGTCGATCGGGTTTCCCCGTTCGTCGGTTCCGCCGACATAGCGCATCCATGCGGCGACAGCGAGCATGAGGCCCGGGCTCGGGCGGCCTGCGTTCAGGTTCTCTCCCAGCGTCGAGAGGATCCGCTGCGGCAGTTTCTGGCTTCCGTCCATGGCGATCTGCCAGGTCAGGTGCCGGATCGCCGGGTTGCTGTAGCGCGCGAACAACTGGTCGGCATAGGCTTGCAGATCGACGCCCGGCGGCGGGTCGAGCGCGGGAATGATCTCCTCGCGCCACAGCCGTTTGACGAAAGCGGCAAAAACGGGGTCGGCGGCCACTTCGGCAATCGTTTCGTGGCCGGCGAGGTAGCCGAGATAGGCCATGGAACTGTGGGTGCCGTTCAGCATCCGCAGCTTCATGTGTTCGTAGGGTGTCACGTCCGCCACCAGTTGCACGCCAACCGCGCCGAGGTCGGGGCGCTGACTGCCGACGAAATCGTCCTCGATCACCCATTGGCGGAAAGGTTCGTGCATCACGGGCGCGGCGTCGTGGTGGCCGATCAGTTGTTCGACATGCGCGATATCCTCGGGTTTTGTCGCCGGAACGATGCGGTCGACCATGGTGCCGGGAAAGCGGCCTTTGGCCCTGATCCAGTCGGCCAGCCCGGGGTCGATCTCGTGCGCGAGATCGAGGATGACGCCGCGGGCGAGCGCGCCGTTATCGGGAAGGTTGTCGCAGGTCAGCACCGTAAAGGGGGCGCGGCCGGCCGCGCGGCGCAGTTCGAGCGCCCGAACGATGTAGCCGGGTGCCGATTTCGGGAACGACCCTTCGAGGTCGACCCGGATATCGGGGTGGGTCAGGTCGAGCTTTCCGGTGGCGGGATTGTGGCAATAGCCCTTTTCCGTGATCGTCAGCGATACGATCCGCACGTTCGGATGGACCATCGCCGACAGCAATGCGTCGGGATCCTCCGGTGCGACAAGCACGTCCCTGAGGATGTCGATCTGCCGGGCGGTTTCGCCATCGGGGCCAAGCTCGACCGCATTGTAGACGCAGTTCTGCGGTTTCAACTGGTCGCGCACGGCGGGCGAACGCAGCGAAACGCCGACAACGCCCCAGTCGCCGCCGGACGCCACCATGGCCTCGCGAATCCACGGGATGCCGAAAGCGCGGAAAAACGCACCGATCCCCAGATGAACGATCCCCACGCCCGCATCTGCGGGGGGGCGGGTGGAAGCTGCGTCGGACATCGCGGCATTCTCCGTCTGCTGGCTGCGAAACTCGAAGGCGGGCGCGGCCGCACCGGGCCGCGCGCGGTGTTTTCAGCGTAATGCGCCGATTTCGACCATGTCCATATCGGTGAAGGCCATGTTGTCTCCCGCCATGGCCCAGCAGAAGGTATAGGCGCCGGTTCCGGCTCCGGCGTGGATCGACCATGGTGGCGAAACGGCGATATCCTCGTTCGCCATCACCAGATGCCGGGTTTCCTGCGGCTGGCCCATGAAATGGAAGACACGCTGCCCGTCTGCAATGTCGAAATAGAGATAGGCCTCCATCCGGCGGTCGTGCACATGCGCCGGCATCGTGTTCCAGACCGAACCGCCATGGAGCCTGGTGTAGCCCATGACAAGCTGGCAGCTTTCGGCGCCGCCGGCATGGATGCACTGATAGATCGTACGGTCGTTCGAGGTCTCGGCCGCGCCGAGCTTGACCTCGTTGGCATCGGCGGGCCGGATCAGCCGGGTGGGGCAGGCGCGGTGTGCCGGGGTCGAGACGATATAGAAGCGCCCGTTACCCGAGAAAGCGACGGGACCGGAGCCGAGGCCGATATAGAGGATATCGCCTTTTTCCAGCGTATGGCACTGCTCGCCGGCCGTGACGGTGCCGGTCTCGCCGATGTTGAGGATGCCGGCCTCGCGCCGATCGAGCCAGCTTTCGGTACCGCATTCGGCAACCCTGTCGAGTACCAGTTCGCCCCCGGCGGGCACCGCGCCGCCGACGATCATCCTGTCGTAATGGGTATAGGTCAGCCGGACCTCACCCGGCACGAAGGCCCCCCCGACGTGAAATTTCTCGCGCAATCCCGTGGTGTCGAGGCCCCTGGCGGATTCGGGGTCGGTTGCGTAGAGCGTCTTGACGGTCAGCATGGCGGATCCTTCAGAGAAAATCGTCGCGGCGTGGAGTGAAACAGTCGATCAGCCGGCCCGCCTCGATGCAGCGGCAGCCGTGGATCGCGTTCGACGGGATGATGAAGCTGTCGCCCGAGGCGACCTCAAACACCTTCTCGCCGAGGGTGAATTCGAACCGGCCGGATTCGACATAGGTCGACTGGACATGCACATGGTTGTGCAGCGTGCCCTCGGCGCCCTGTGCGAAGGTGAAGGAAACCACCATCAGTTCGGGCGCTTCGGACAGGACCTGGCGTGTAACGCCAGGGTCCGGATTCACAATCGGGTAGGTTGCGGGCATCGCCGGTTCCTCAGCGCATCAGGTTCGGCAGCCAGAGCGACAGCGCCGGAATGAAGGTCACCAGCATGAGCGAGAACAGACAGGCGCCATAGAAGGGGAAGATCGACTTCATCACCTCCCAGATCGAGATCTTGCCCACCGCGCAACCGACGAAGAGAACGGTGCCGACAGGCGGCGTGCACAGCCCGATGCCGAGGTTCAGGATCATGATGATGCCGAAGTGGACCGGATCGATGCCGAAGGCCAGCGCCACCGGCAGGAAGATCGGGGTTGTGATGACGATCAGCGGCGACATGTCCATGAAGGTGCCGAGGATCAGCAATGAGACGTTGATCAGCAGCAGGATGACGATCGGGTTGTCCGAAACCCCCTGCATGAATTCGACCAGCGCCGTCGGAACCTTGAGGTAGGCGAGCAGCCAGCCGAAGGCGGCGGCGCACCCGATCACCAGAAGCACCATCGCCGTGGTGCGCACCGCGCCCAGTGTCGCCTCGACGAAGGCGTCCCACGACAGGGTGCGGTAGATGAAGAGCGTCACCGCCAGCGCATAGACCACCGCGATGCACGAGCTTTCCGACGCGGTGAAGATGCCCGAGCGCACGCCGCCGAAGATGATGGCGATCAGGATAAGCCCCGGCACGGCTTCGAGGAACAACTGGCCGACCATGCGCCAGCCGGGGAACTCCTCGGTCGGATAGTGGCGGCGTTTGGCCATGATATAGGCGGTGGCCATCAGCGACAGCGCCAGGATCAGGCCCGGCACGATGCCGGCGGTGAACAGGTCGGCGATCGAGATCTTCCCCCCGCCCGAGATCGAATAGATGATGAGGTTGTGCGACGGCGGCAGCATCAGGGCGATGATGGCGGCGGTGACGGTGACCGATACGGCATAGTCGACACCGTAGCCGCGCCGCTCCATCTGCTTGATCATGATGCCGCCGACTGCCGAGGCGTCGGCCGCGGCCGAGCCCGAGATGCCGCCGAACATCACCGATGTCAGCACGTTGACCTGGCCGAGACCGCCCTGGAAATGCCCGACCAGAGAGCCCGCCAATCGCACCAGTCTTCGGGCGATATCGCCGCGGACCATGATCTCGCCCGCGTAGATGAAGAAGGGGATCGCCATCAGGGCAAAGACCGACACGCCCGAATTGAGCCGCTGGAACACGACCACCGGGGGCAGGCCGAGATAGGTGACGGTGGCAAAGCTGGCAACGCCGAGGCAGAAGGCGATCGGTGTGCCGATGAGCAGCAGGAACACGAAGGTTCCGAACAATATCCAGTATTCCATCAGGGGGTTCCTATCGCCTCGTCCTCGACTTCGCCGGTGTCCGTGTCCTCGGGCGGAGTCTCGCCGAAGCGGGCGGTCGGGAGACCGGCCGCGCGGCGCAGCAGGCGCTCCAGTCCGAAGACCACCAGCAGGAAGCCGCCGCCGACGAGGGGGGCGAAATCGAAGGCGCCCGAAATACCGAGCGAGGGGATGATGTTGCCGGCGGTCTTCCACAAAAGCTGACCGCCATAGTAGATCATGCCGAAGCCGAACGCGACGACCACCACGTCCGAGATCGAATGGAGTATCTTCTTGATATTCATCGGCAGCACCAGCAGCAGCACATCGAAGGACAGGTGATACCCTTCGCGCACGCCCACGGCGGCGCCGAGAAAGATGAACCAGCCCATCACCATGACCGAGCCGGGCTCGGTCCAGACGATGGAATCGTTCAGCACATATCGCCAGAAGACCTGCGCCGCGATCAGCGCCGTCATCAGGACAAGGGCGGCGCCGGAGAGGTAGAGGGCGATACTTCCCAGCCACCCGGTATAGCGCGCCACGGACTTCATCGTTTCCTGCACGAGTTCCCTCCCCGGACAGAGCCTGCGGCCGCGCCTGCGGCCGCAGACGGTTGAGGTGACTATTCGGTCGCCTGAATGCGGGCGACCAGATCCTTCAGCGCGTCGGAACTCACATGTTTTTCGTAGACCGGAACCATCGCTTCGATGAAGGGGGTCTTGTCGATCTCGGAGACGACCTCGACGCCGGCAGCGCGTACCTTCTCCTCCGATTCCTTCTCGCTGGCGGCCCAGAGCTCGCGTTCTATTGCGACGGATTCCCGTGCGGCCTCCTGCACCGCCTGCTGATCCTCGGGCGACAGCTTGTCCCATGTCGCCTTCGACATGACGACGACCTCGGGCACCATCAGGTGCTGATCGAGCGTGTAATACTTGGCGACCTCGTAGTGGCCCGAACTGTCGTAGGAGGGCCAGTTGTTCTCGGCCCCGTCGATGACGCCGGTCTGGATCGAGGAATAGACCTCGCCATAGGGCATCGGGGTTGCGTTGGCGCCAAGGGCCGCCACCATGTCGACGAAAAGGTCGGACTGGATGACGCGGAACTTCATGCCCTGAAGGTCCTCGATCTTGGTGATCGGCTTGACGCTGTTGTAGAAGCTGCGCGCGCCCGAATCGTAATAGGCAAGCCCCATCAGGTCGTGGTCGGAGAAGGCGGCCAGAACCTCCTCGCCGATCGGCCCGTCGAGCACGGCATGCTCATGATCGAGCGAGCGGAAGATATAGGGCAGCGAAAACGCCTGCGTTGCCTCGATGATGTTGTTGAACGGGCCCATCGAGACGCGGTTGATGTCGATCACGCCGAACTGGGTCTGTTCGATCGTGTCCTTCTCCTCGCCGAGCTGGGCCGAGTGGAAGACCTCGATGCAGAGCCGACCGCCGGTCTTTTCCTCGAGGATCCTGCCCATCGCCTTGACGCCCTCGACGGTCGGATATCCGTCAGGGTGGGTGTCTGCCGATTTGAAGGTGGTCTCGCAGGCGGTTGCCGCCGTGACGAGGGCCGCGCTGGCGAAAAGTGCGGCGGTTGCAGTTCTGAGCATTGTTGGGGTTCCTCCCTTGGGTTTATCGCTCTTCAGAGTTTGTAGGCTTTCTTTACCAGCCGGTAGCTGAGGTCCTGCGCCACTTCGTAGGCCTCATCCTCGGCCAGACGGCCGGTTGAGACAAGCGTCGCAAGATAGGCGCTGTCGACCCGCCGCGCCACGTCGTGACGGGCGGGAATGGAGCAGAAGGCGCGGGTATCGTCGTTGAAGCCGACG
Organism: Tropicimonas sp.; assembly: GCF_047971885.1. NCBI lineage: Bacteria > Pseudomonadati > Pseudomonadota > Alphaproteobacteria > Rhodobacterales > Roseobacteraceae > Tropicimonas > Tropicimonas sp. The sequence continues at coordinate 82,269 of NZ_JBKEAE010000027.1, forward strand.
GTGTTGTAGAACCCCGCCGTCTCGGTCGTCGTTTCGCGGAAGCGGCGCATGCCCTCGGGGCTGTCGAAGAACCACCACGCCGGGCCCAGCCTGAGCGACGGGTAAACCCCGGCCAGAGGTGCCAGTTCGCGCGAAAATGCGGTCTCGTCCAGAGTAAAGAGAATCACCGACAACCGCGGATCTGTGCCAACCGCGTCCAGAAGCGGTTTCAGCGCGGTGACGTAATCGGTGCGGGTCGGAATATCGAACCCCTTGTCGCGGCCATGGAGTGCCATCATCGGCGCCGAATGATTGCGCGCCGCGCCGGGGTGGATTTGCAACACCAGACCGTCGTCGATGCTCATGCGCGCCATCTCGGTCAGCATGTGGCCGCGGAAGGTATCGGCCTCGTTGGGGGTGCAGGTTCCGGCAAGCGCCTTTTCGAACAGCGCCACCGCTTCGGAGAGGGGGAGGTTCTCGGTCCGCGCCGTGGCGTGGCCGTGATCCGAAGAGGTGGCGCCGAACTCCTTGAAATAGGCGCGGCGAATACGGTGGGCCTGAAGGTACCCCTCCCATGTCGTCGCATCCGTTCCGGCGATCTCGCCGAATTTCTCGACGTTCCCGGCAAAGCCCTCGAATTCAGGGTCGACAACCGGATCGGGGCGGTAGGCGGTGATCACGCGGCCCGGCCAGCCGCTATCGCGAATCATCCGGTGCCAGCGCAGATCGTCCAGCGGGCTTTCGGTGGTGGTGATCACCTCGATCCCGAAACGTTCGAACAGGGCGCGGGGCCGGAACTCGGGTTGGGCGAGGCATTCGGAGATATGGTCGTAGAATCGGTCGGCTGTGTCGGGGCCGAAACGCTCGTCGAGGCCGAAGACCTGCTGGAACGAATGATCCAGCCACATCCGTGACGGCGTGCCGCGCAGCAGATAGTAGTTTTCGGCGAACAGGCGCCAGATCTTGCGCCCGTCGGTTTCCACCCGGGTTCCGTCGGCGCGCAGAACGCCCAGATCATCGAGCGAGACGCCTTGCGAAAACAGCATGCGGAAGACGTAGTGATCGGGGGTCACGAACAGTTGCGCCGGGTCGGGGAAGGGCGCGTTTTCGGCATACCAGCGCGGATCCGTGTGGCCATGCGGGCTGACGATCGGCAGATCCCGTACGCTGGCATAGAGGTCGGCCGCCATGGTGCGTGTGGAGGGATCGACCGGAAACAGCCGGTTTTCGTCGAGTTTGGCCATCGTGTCACCGCCTCCTCGCGGATCTGATGCGAAAAGTATCGTTGCCAATTGGCAAACTGATATGCTAGTTTTCTAACATAGTCAATCCGTCTGTGACCCATGACAAAACGTCTCGCTCAATTGTCTCTCGATCCGATCGTCCGCCCGAGCGTGGCCGATCAGGTGTTCGAGAAGCTGCATGGCGAAATCGTTTCGCTTGCGCTGCCGCCCGATACCCGCATGTCCGAGATCGACGTCGCCAGGGCGCTCGGCACCTCGCGGCAGCCGGTGCGCGACGCGTTCTACCGGCTCTCGAAACTGGGGTTTCTGGAGATCCGTCCGCAGCGCGCAACCCGCGTCAGCCTCATCTCCGTCGACATGGTGATGGAGGCGCGGTTCGTCCGCACGGCGCTGGAGACCGAGGTTGTCCGGATCGCCAGCGAACGGGCGACCGAAGAGGGTATTGCACCGCTGCGGGAGAATATCGACGGGCAGGCGAAAGCTGTCATGGTGGATGACAGGGCGCTGTTTCACCACCTCGACGACGAGTTCCATCGCGGCATCTCGGTCATGTCCGGACATCCGTTTGCCTGGAAGACGATCAGCGAAAGCAAGGCTCATCTCGACCGCGTGCGGCTGCTGTCTCTGTCGTTCAATCAGGCGAACACGCTGGAAGAGCACCGCGGGATACTTGCGGCGATCGAATCGCGCGACGGCGATCTGGCCGTGTCACGGATGCGCCGGCACCTGTCGCGGCTGATCGAGGAGATCGACCGCATCCGGTCTGAAAACCGGAGCTATTTCGACGGTGGTGACGAGGACTGATTCGAACGGTCCTGACGACCGACCGTGCTCGCCGTCGAAAGATAGGTTGCGCCCCCTGCGATATTGATCCTGTCATGCAACGGAGGGCGGCGCCCGCCCGGGCCTGCTGAAGCGGCCGTTCCGGGCGAAGGGAAAGCTCCGCATGTCCGCAAAGCCGATTGTCGCCAACGGTCGGTCCCTGTGCGGTTGAATCGGAAGCAGCGAAACCGCAAACGCCCCGCCATTGGCGAGGCGTTCGAAGGGGCCTCGGGGCGAGACCCGATATGTTCACGAGGGAGTCTCTCCTGAACGGTATCAGCCTATACCCGCACGGCCGAAAAGTCGACTGTTTCCGTAGGTATTCGGCGGTGTACTCCCGCATCCAGGCGCTTCAGGTGCGCACGTCTGGCTCGGAACGGCCCGTCCGCGCGCCGATTTCGGCAATCTCGCCGGCGGCGCGAATGATGTCGGCCAGTGCCTCCTGCGGGTCGCGGTCCATCGCGCCGGGATCTTCGCAGACATCTTCGAGGTAGACCCGCAGCGTGGCACCCACCGTTCCGGTGCCCGACAGCCGGAATACCGCGCGGCCGCCACCCTCGAACAGGATGCGGATACCCTGATGTGCCGAATGCGATCCGTCGACCGGATCGTCATAGGCGAACTCGTCGGCGCGGCGCACGGTGCAGCCGGCATGGGTTTCGCCGGGCAGCGAAGCGAAGCGTGACCGCAGGTGATCCATCAGCCCTTCGGCGGCGGTTGCGTCGACGCCTTCGTAATCGTGCCGGGAATAATAGTTGCGTCCGTATTCCGCCCAGTGGTCGGCGAGCATCCGTTTCACCGGCTTGCCCGTCACCGCAAGGATGTTGAGCCACAGAAGAACCGCCCAGAGCCCGTCTTTCTCGCGCACGTGGTTCGAGCCGGTTCCGGCGCTTTCCTCGCCGCAGATCGTGGCGCGGCCTGCGTCAAGCAGGTTGCCGAAGAACTTCCAGCCGGTCGGGGTTTCGTAGCAGTCGATGCCCAGCTTCGCGGCCACCCTGTCCACCGCCTCGGAGGTTGGCATCGAGCGCGCGATACCGGCTAGGCCGCCGGCGTAACCCGGCGCGAGATGGGCGTTGGCGGCCAGAACCGCCAGCGAATCGGACGGGGTGACATAGGCGCCGCGGCCGACGATCATGTTGCGGTCTCCGTCACCGTCCGAGGCGGCGCCGAAATCGGGGGCGTCGGCGGCGAACATGGTGTCCATCAGATCGCTGGCCCAGATCGGGTTGGGGTCGGGGTGCATGCCGCCGAAATCGGGCAGCGGCACGGCGTTGACAACCGAACCCGCGGGCGCGCCGAGACGGCGTTCGAGGATTTCCCTGGCATAGGGGCCGGTGATCGCGTTCATCGCATCGAACCGGAGGGTGAAGCCGCCGGCCAGCAGGCGCGCGATGGCGTCGAAATCGAACAGCTTCTCCATCAGCGCGGCATAGTCGGCGACCGGGTCGACCACCTCGACAACCATGTCGCCCAGCCCGGTTTCGCCGATCTTCGAAAGATCGACATCTTCCGACACCAGAATGTCGTAGCTGGTGATCTGCCGCGTCGCTTCGTAGATGCGACCGGTCACCTCTTCCGGGGCGGGACCGCCGTTTGGCGTGTTGAACTTCACGCCGAAATCCTCTTTCGGCCCGCCCGGGTTGTGGCTGGCCGACATGATGATACCGCCATCGGTCTGGCGCAGGCGGATCATGTTCGACGCGGCGGGCGTCGACATCAGCGCGTTCTGCCCGACGATCACCCGTGCGCAGCCCTGTGCTGCCGCCATCCGCAGGATCACCTGTGCGGCGCGATCGTTGAAATAGCGCCCGTCGCCGCCCAGGACGAGCGTCTTGCCGGCCACGCCGCCGATACCGCTAAAGATCGACTGGATGAAGTTCTCGAGGTACTTCGGCTGCATGAAAACCTCGGTTTTCTTGCGCAGTCCCGACGTGCCGGGCTTCTGGCCCCCGATCGGTGCAGTCTCGACGGTGATGCGTTCCATGGCTCACTCCCTTCGGCCGGACAGTGTCATAATCTCTGCGGCGCGGGCCACTGCCGGATGTTCGGCCAGCGCGGCGGCGGTCACCGGCAGACGGTGGCGCCAGTTGGGATAGGTATCGACGGTTCCGGGCAGGTTTTCCTGCGCCCCGATTTCCAGAATATCCTCAATCTGCAAGGCGACCAGACGGCTTTTCACGCTGCCGACGAATTCGTGCATCGGATCGGGGTCGGACCCGTCGCTGCCCGCAAGGGCATCGAAGCCCGCAACCTCGGTGCGGCGCCAGTCGAGCGCATTCGGCAGGTCCCCGCCGCTGACATAGCCGAGTTCATGGCGAAGCGTGATATCGCTTGCGTTTCGCCACCCGGCCCAGGTGGGCACATCGTGGGTGCCGAACGAGGCGAGCGCCGCTTCGGTATAGTCGCCGGCCGGACGGAAATTGCCGTGTTCGGTCTGTTCGAACATTACCAGCCGGCAGCCCAGAACGCCCGAGGTGGCCATTGCGTCCTGCAGGCCATCGGGAACGTTGCCCAGATCCTCGCCGATCACCGTCGCGCCGGCGCGGGCCGCCTCGATCCGGACCACGGCCAGCAGCGCGTCGCGCGGCATCACCACATAGGTTCCCGGCGCATCGGCCTCGATCGGTACCCAGAAGGCGCGCTCGAACCCGAGCACATGGTCGATCCGCAGCAGCTTCGAATAGCGGAACTGCCGGCGGAGGGTTTCGGCGAACGGGCGGAAGTGCATCCGCGCCAGCGCGCGCGGGTTGAAGGGGGCCAGCGCCCAGACCTGTCCATCGGGCGAAAAGGCATCGGGCGGCGCGCCGAGCGATACGCCCCCGGCGAACACCTCGCCCTCGGCCCAGGTCTCGGCACCGAAAGGGTGGGTGCCGACGGCAAGGTCGAGATAAAGCCCGAAGCGCATGCGCCCGGATCCGGCGGCATCGGCGACGGCCTGAAGCTGCGTTTCGGCAAGCCATTGCGACCAGGCGTGAAAGCGAATGGCGGCGGCATTCCGGGACGCAAAGGCGGCCACTTCGGCGGACGATCTGTCCTGACAGGCGACGGGCCAGTCGCACCAGTAGGGTCCGAGTTCGTCCGACAGTGCCTGATGGAGGGCAAAGGCCTCGAGCGCCGGGCCCTCGGCCTCGCGCCAGCTATCGAAGGCGGCGCAGCCCCCTTCGGCCTCGAACGCGGCGAAGGCATCGTCAAGCGCGGCGCGCTGTGCCGCCACATGGGCCGGATAGTCGATCAGTTCGCCACCGATCCTGTGCGCCTGCGGGACCGCCAGATGGACAGTGTTCAGCCGGCGCCGGTGCGACGGGGAATAGGGGCTGACGGTTGTCGGGTCAGTCGGAAAGACAGCGTGAACCGGATTCAGCCCGACGAACTGCGCCCCCTGCGCGGCAAGCCCGGTAACGGCGGTGCGCAGATCGGCATAGTCGCCCAGACCGCCCTGTTTCGCCGTCTTCAACCCGTAGAGCGGCAGGGTGATTCCCCAGCCGGGTTCCGGCAGCGGCAGGCTGGCCGGTCCGACCAGAAGGGTCGTCTCGTTGCCGTCGAGGTCGAGCACGTGGATGCCCAGCGGCAGCGCCGGCAGCTCGAGCGCCGCGCCTGCGGCAAGTATCAGTACGCCGCCATCTTCCAGTTTCAGCCGCACGTCATGTGCCGGACGTGAGAGGTTGTGCCGCGTGGCAACGTCGTTTTCGAGGATCAGCCAGCGCGGCAGTGCGCGGTCTGCCGATTCCATCCTGAAGGCGGCGAGCGATGCCTCCACCTCGGTGTCCGTCGCGACGGCGAACCCCATCGCGGCAAGCAGCGCGCGGTCGGTCGCCGCCCCGGTCTCGAAGCGGTGTCCAAGCTGGTCCCAGTAATCGTCGTAGATTCCAGAGAGGTGCGCCAGTTGCCGCAGGGCGCCGGTCATTCGGTCTGCCCCAGCACGAAGACGGTTACGGATTGCGCCGCGATCGGCACCTCGGGCTTGCGGATCGTGACCGGCTTGCGCTCGGGTTCGGCGGTGTCGATCGACAGCACCCAGTGCTGCCCCTTCGGCGGAACCGGCAGGCGGGTGGTCGTGTCGCCGCCGGCGTTGAACACCGCGAAGATCGCGTTTTCCGAGGCCGAATAGACCGGCGTGCCCGAAGCCGTCCGCATTTCGACGCAGACCATGCGCAGGGCCGGATCCACCCAGTCGGGGGTTGCCATCGGCTTGCCGTCGGCACGCCACCAGAACAGATCCTCGCGCCCGTCGATGCGGCGTTCGCGCGAATGAAGGAATACCTGCTGCCTGAGAATGGGATGATCGCGGCGGAAGCGGATCATCCTGGCGGTGAACTTCATGAAGTCCATGTCCGCGTGGTCCCAGTCGATCCACGAGATCGGATTGTCCTGGGCATAGGCGTTGTTGTTGCCCATCTGGCTGTTGCCCAGTTCGTCGCCGGCCAGCAGCATCGGCGTGCCTTGGCTCAGCATCAGCGTCGCGATCATGGCGCGCTTGCGGCGGTTGCGGGCAGCGATAATGCCCGGATCGTCGGTTGGACCCTCCCAGCCGAAATTGTCCGAGTAGTTTTCGGAATGGCCGTCGCGGTTGTCCTCGCCGTTGGCGTCGTTGTGCTTGCCGTTGTAGCTGACCACATCCTGAAGCGTGAAACCGTCGTGCGCGGTGATCATGTTGACCGACGCGGTGGCCGGGCGGCCGGAATGGTCGAATTCGGCCGCCGAACCGGTGAGACGCCCGGCCAGATCCGGCGCACGGCCCGGATCGCCGCGCCAGAACCGGCGCACACCGTCGCGGAAACGGTCGTTCCATTCGTGAAAGGGCGGCGGGAACCCGCCGAGCCGGTAGCCGCCGGGGCCAATGTCCCACGGCTCGGCGATCAGCTTGACCTGGGTCAGCACCGGGTCCTGACGCACGGCATCGAAAAAGCTCGCGCCCGGATCGAAGCCGTAATCGGTGCGCCCGAGCGTCGAGCACAGATCGAACCGGAAGCCATCGACATGCATCACCTGCACCCAGTAGCGCAGGCTGTCCATCACCATGCGCAGCACCATCGGGTGGTCAAGGTTCAGCGTGTTCCCGGTGCCCGTATCGTTGATGTAATACCGCCTGTCCTGCATCAGCCGGTAGTAGCTCAGGTTGTCGAGGCCGCGGAAGCTGAGCGTCGGGCCAAGCTCGTTGCCCTCGCAGGTGTGGTTGTAGACGACATCGAGGATCACCTCGATCCCGGCGCGATGCAGCCGGGCGACCATCTGCTGGAACTCGCTGATGCGGCCCTCGCTGAGGTAGCGGGGGTCCGGTGCGAAGAAGCCCAGTGTCTGGTAACCCCAGTAGTTGCTCAGGCCCTTGTCGTGCAGGAAACGGTCGGTCAGGAATGCCTGCACCGGCAGCAGTTCGATCGCCGTGATGCCGAGGGTGGTGAGATAGTCCAGCATCGGATCGGAGGCGAGGCCGAGAAACGTCCCCTCGGGCGCGACCTTGGGGTGCAGTTCGGTGAAACCCTTCACATGGGCTTCGTAGATGATGCTCTGGGCGATGGGTGTGCGCGGAGGCTGGTCGTATCCCCACGAAAACGTCGGGTCCTCGACCACGCAGCGCGGCATGTAGGGGGCGCTGTCGCGCGTGTCGAACGACAGATCGCGCGCATTCGACCCGATCTGGTACCCCATCAGGGCATCGTGCCAGACCGGCATTCCGGTCAGGCGCTTGGCATAGGGATCGAGCAGCAGCTTGTTGGGATTGAAGCGGTGACCGACATCGGGCCGGTAGGGACCGTGTGCGCGCAGCCCGTAATACTGGCCCGGCCGGAGGCCCGAAACATAGCCGTACCACACATCGCCATCGCGTTCGGGCAGGCGCATGCGTTGCAGTTCGGTGCGTCCGTCCTCGGAAAAAAGACAGACCTCCATCGCGGTCGCATATTGCGAGAAGACGGCGAAGTTGACGCCGTCACCGTCGAAGGTAGCTCCCAGCGGGGCAGGTCGACCCGCTGAAATAGCAAATTCCGGATGCCTCACAACTACTGCCTCACGGTTTCCTGGCGGCCTGCTCGTACAGCGCAGCATATGCCGCAGCGGATTGCTCCCAGCCAACCGGATGTTTCATCCCGTTGGCCTGAATCCGCTGCCAGACATCCGGCTGCCCATAAAGGTCGCAGATTTGCACCAGCGCGCGCCGCAATGCATCGGCCTCGACCGGCGCGAAAACCACGCCGGTCGACACGCCGGCAGAGACGGTCGCGTAAGTCGACGGGATCACCGTATCGACCAGACCGCCGGTATGCGCCACCACGGGAACGGTTCCGTAGCGCAGGCCGTAAAGCTGGGTCAGCCCGCAGGGCTCGAACCGCGACGGTACCAGAATGGCGTCGCCGCCGGCGATCATGCGGTGCGACAGCTTCTCGTCATAGCCGATGCGAACTGCCACACGGCCCGGATTCGCCGCCGCCAGGCCGCCGAACCGCTGTTCCATCCACGGCTCGCCCGACCCCAGCAGTGCCAGTTGCCCGCCGCGTTCCAGCAGTGCCGGTACCGCCTGCAACAGAAGGTCCAGCCCCTTCTGTTCGGTCAGGCGCGAGACGACAACGCAGAGCGGTCCGCCATCGGGTGCGAGCCCCAGTTCCTCGGCCAGCGCGGCGCGCGCCCTGGCCTTGCCGCGAGGCGCCTTGTAGGCTGCGATATTCGCGTCGGTGGCGGGGTTCCAGACCCCGGTGTCGATCCCGTTCAGGATGCCCGAGAAATCGGCCGACCGGTGCCGCAGGATACCGTCGAACCCCATGCCGAACCCGGGCGTCATGAGCTCTTCGGCATAGGTCGGGCTGACGGTGTTGATCCTGTCGGAATAGGCGATCCCGGCCTTCAGTGCCGAGATGCGGCCGAAGAACTCGAATCCGCCGGCGTTGTAGCCTTCGATCGGAAGGCGCAGCCATCCCATCCGGTCGGCCCCGACCGAGCCGGTGAAGGCGATATTGTGGATGGTGATCAGCGAGCCGACGGTATGCGCCCCGCCCAGCCGTTGCAGATAGACCGGCGCGAAACCGCCCTGCCAGTCGTGCGTGTGCAGGATATCCGGCTTCCACCCCGCCGCGCCATAGGTGCAGATCTGGGCCGCCATCCAGCTCAGCGCGGCGAAGCGCTCGGGATTGTCCCACCAGTCGAAACCGTCCGGCGCGGCATAGGGGCCGCCGTTGCGGTAGAACAGGTGGGCGGCGTCCAGTACGTAAACGTCAAGCCCGCCGGCCCGGCCGTGCAGGATCTGGGCCGGCCCGCCGAAGAGGTTGCTGTCGGTAAAGACCTGAACCGGATTCTCCAGCGCATCGTGCACCACCGGATAGCCCGGCAGCAGCGTGCGCATCTCGACCCCGAGCGGCGCCAGCGCCGCAGGCAGGGCGCCCGCAACGTCGGCCAGCCCCCCAGTCTTGATCAGGGGGGCGCATTCGGAGGCGACCGAAAGGACCTTCATGACAGAGCCGCGGCCCGCCGGTTCAGCATGTTCTGGGTAATCAGCGTGATGCCGTTATCCGACACGCGGAACCACTTTGCATCCTCGTCCCGGTCCTCGCCGACCACCAGCCCCTCGGGGATGACCACGCCACGGTCGATCACCGCGTTGCGCAGGCGCGCGTGCCGGTGGACGGTCACGTAGGGCAGGATCACCGCATGGTCGAGCACCGAGTAGGAATTGGTCTTGACCATGGTGAACATCAGCGAGTTGCGCACCTCGGTTCCCGAGATGATGCAGCCGCCCGAAACCATCGACGAGATGGCGGTACCGCGCCGGTCGTTTTCGTCGTGAATGAACTTCGCCGGCGGGACGCTTTCCGAATAGGTCCAGATCGGCCAGTTGGTATCCCACAGGTCCAGTTCCGGGGTGAAATCGGTCAGATCGATATTGGCCTTCCAGAAGGCATCGACGGTTCCGACATCGCGCCAGTAGGCGGGGGCAGAGGGGTCGGACTTGACGCAGCTGTCGGTGAAGCGATGGGCAACCGCCTTGCCGTTCCTGACCAGGTTGGGGATGATGTCGTGGCCGAAGTCGTGGCTCGAATTGGGATCCTCGGAATCGAGCAGCAGGATTTCGCGCAGGAACTTCCACGAAAACGCGTAGATCCCCATCGAGGCCAGCGCCATGTCGGGATCGTCCGGCGTTGCGGGGGGATCGGCCGGCTTTTCGATGAAGTCGATGATCCGGCTGGTCTGGTCCACCGCCATCACGCCAAATGCGCTGGCTTCCGCGCGCGGCACGGTCAGGCAGCCGATGGTCACGTCGGCGCCGGCGTCGACGTGCTGCTGCAACATCATCTCGTAGTCCATCTTGTAGATGTGATCGCCGGCCAGCACGAGGATGTAGTCGATCTTGTAGCTGTCGATGATGTCGATGTTCTGGCGCACTGCGTCGGCGGTGCCCATGTACCAGTTCTCGCCACCCATGCGCTGCGACGCGGGCAGGATATCGAGAAACTCGTTGCGCTCGGCGCGGAAGAAATCCCAGCCCCGCTGGCAGTGACGGATCAGCGAATGGGCCTTGTATTGCGTGGCGATCGCCATCTTCCGGATGCCGGAGTTGAGCGCGTTCGACAAAGCGAAATCGACGATCCGGGTTTTTCCGCCAAAATAGACCGCGGGTTTTGCGCGGTTGTCTGTCAGTTCCTTGAGACGGCTGCCGCGCCCCCCGGCAAGCACGTAGGCCATGGCTCTCGACGAAAGCCGCGCGTGCGAGTTCATCATGGGATATCCCTCCTCCCGGTTGTACGCAATTCAGTCGCCCTCGTGGACGAACACAAGTGTTGTCAGCGGCGGGATGGTGACGGCGGCAGAGAAATCCTGCCCGTGCCAGTCGCGCTCTTCGGCGGTGACCGATCCCATGTTGCCGCGCCCGCCGCCGCCATAGGCGGTGGCATCGGTGTTGAGCGCCTCGCGCCAGCGCCCGCCGGCCGGGAAGCCGACCCTGTAGCCGCTGCGTTCCACCGGGGTGAAGTTGCAGACAACGACCGCCTCGGGGTCGCCGGCCTCGCCGCGGCGTATCCAGGCATAGACCGAATTGTCCATGTCGTTGGCTTCGAGCCATTCGAAACCGCCGGGCTGGCAATCCTTGACGTAGAGCGCCGGTGTGGTGGTGTAGAGCGTGTTGAGATCCCGGACCAGGCGCTGCACCCCCGCGTGGGTGGGGTATTCGGCCGCCTGCCAGTCGATCTGCTCCTGATAGTTCCACTCGGACCATTGCGCGATCTCGCAGCCCATGAAGAGCAGCTTCTTGCCCGGATGACCCCACATGAAACCGTAATAGGCGCGCAGGTTGGCGAATTTCTCGCCCTCCGGCCCCGGCATCTTGGTCAGCATCGAACCCTTGCCGTGCACCACCTCGTCATGGCTGATCGGCAGGATGAAATTCTCGCTGAAAGCGTAGTGGATGCCGAAGGTCATCTGGTGGTGATGGTGCTTGCGATGGACGGGTTCGCGCTCGATATAGTCGAGCGTGTCGTTCATCCAGCCCATGTTCCACTTGAAGCCGAAGCCCAGCCCGCCCGCGTCGACGGGTTTGGACACGCCAGGGAACGAGGTGCTTTCCTCGGCCGCCGTCAGGATGCCCGGCACCTCGCCGTAGCAGATGGCGTTGGTCCGTTGCAGCAGGGCGATGGCCTCGTAGTTCTCGCGCCCGCCATCCTTGTTGGGAATCCACTCGCCCTCCTTGCGCGAGTAGTCGCGATAGAGCATCGAGGCGACCGCATCCACCCGCAGCCCGTCTACATGGTATTCCTCAAGCCAGTAGAGCGCGTTGGAGATCAGGAAATTGGCGACCTCGGTCCGGCCGTAGTTGTAGATCGCGGTGTTCCAGTCCTGATGGAACCCCTCGCGCGGATCGGCGTGCTCGTAAAGTGCGGTTCCGTCGAACTGCATCAGCCCGTGCACGTCGGTCGGAAAATGGCCGGGAACCCAGTCGAGGATGACGCCAAGCCCGGCGCGGTGCGCGGCATCGACCAGATCGCGGAACTCGTGCGGCGGGCCGAAGCGGATGGTCGGCGCGAACAGACCGATGGGCTGATAGCCCCACGATCCGTCGAAGGGGTATTCGCTGATCGGCAGGAACTCGATATGGGTGAAGCCCATCTCCTTGACATAGGCAACCAGCTCGCCGGCGGCTTCCTTGTAGGAAAGGGGGCGGTTGCCCTCGGCGCGGATGCGCTTCCACGAGCCGAGATGCACCTCGTAGATCGAGATCGGCTTGTCATGGCGGTTGATGTCGGGGCGCGCCTCCATCCATGCCTTGTCGTGCCAGCCATAGCCCGCGATGTCGCGCACGACGCTGGCGGTGGCGGGCGGATGTTCGGCGCCAAAGCCGACCGGATCCGCCTTGAGCGCCATCAACTGGCCCTGCGCGCCGATGATCTCGTACTTGTAGGAGGCGCCGTCGCCGATGCCGGGGATGAAGATTTCCCACACACCGGTGACACCGCGCCGCCGCATCGGGCTGCGCCGCCCGTCCCAGGAATTGTAGTCGCAGACGACGGCGACGCGCTGCGCGTTGGGCGCCCAGACCGCGAAATGGCTGCCGCGCACGCCCTCGTGCTCCATCACATGGGCGCCGAGAACCTTCCACACCCGCCGGTGTGTACCCTCGCCGAGAAGGTACTCGTCCATCTCGCCGATGACGGGGGAAAAGCGATAGGGATCTTCATTCAGCCAGGTTTCGCCGGCGGCGCTCGTCCCTTTCAACTGATAGGCAGTCCGCTGCGGAATCCTGCCGCAGAAGACACCCGGAACGCCCGGATAGGGAGCGAGCGGATAGTCCGTTCCACCGATCACGGCAGCCATGGAACCTGCCCCCGGATCGAAGGCGGTGACCCAGACATCGCCTTCGAACTCATGCGGGCCGAGCACCGCAAACGGATCCGAGAGCCTCCCCCCGGCGATTCTCCATGCGGTTTCGGTGTCGTGCGGAAACTTCGGGTCTTCTGTCAACGTGTCTGTCATGGCTTCACGCTACTCCTTCACTTCGTTTCCGCAACCCGGCACCTATTCGGCGGCGTCCGCGACCAGGGGGGCCGCCTCGGCGTGCCAGATATCGGCCATATAGCCATGGATCGTCCGGTCTGACGAGAACCAGCCCGAACGCGCCGTATTCAGGGCCGCCATCCGCGACCAGTGTGCGCGGTCGAGGAAGGCGGTGTCGATCTCGCGCTGCGCGCGCCAGTAATCGGTGAAATCGGAGCAGACCATGAAATAATCCTGGTACTCCAGATTGTCGGCGATACCGCGGTAGCGGCCCGGATCCTCGGGGCTGAACCGGCCCGAGCGGATCGTCTCGATGGCACGGGCAAGCCGCGGATCGGCGGCGATCGCGCGCGCGGCATGGCCCTCTATCTTGCGGCGCTCCTCCACCTCGTCGGCGGTCATGCCGAAGAGGAAGAAGTTGTCGGCCCCCACCAGTTCGCGAATCTCGACATTCGCGCCGTCGAGCGTTCCGACAGTGGGCGCGCCGTTGAGAGCGAACTTCATGTTGCCGGTTCCGCTCGCTTCCTTGCCGGCGGTCGAGATCTGCTCGGACAGGTCGGCGGCCGGGATCAGGCGCTCGGCCAGGCTGACGTTGTAGTTCGGCGGAAAGACGACCTTCAGGTAGCGGCTGGTCAGCGGATCGCTGTTGAGCACCTTCGCGATGTCGTTGGTCAGGTGCACGATCTCCTTGGCGAAGAGATAGCCCGGGAAGGCCTTGCCGCCGAAGATCTTCACGCGCGGGGTCCAGCCATGGTTCGGATTGTCGCGGATCTCGAGCCAGTGCGCGATCGTTTCAAGCAGGTTCAGGTGCTGACGCTTGTATTCGTGGATGCGTTTGACCTGAATGTCGAAGATCGCTTCGGGATCGACGCTGACCTCGAGTTCGCTGGCGAACCAGCGGGCCAGGTCGTCCTTGTTGGCGCGCTTCGCGGCGGCGAAACGGTCGAGAAAGGCGGTGTCGTCGATGAAAGGCTCCAGCTTCGCAAGCTGTTCGAGATCGTCGACCCAGCCCTCGCCGATGGTTTCGGTGATCAGCCCGGACAGGCGCGGGTTGCTTGCCAGCAGCCAGCGGCGCGGCGTGACACCGTTGGTCTCGTTGACGATCCTGCCCGGGTGCAACTCGTTCAGGTCCTTGAAGACGGTGGTCTTCATCAGTTCGGTGTGCAGCGCCGAAACGCCATTGACCTTGTGTGACATGACAAAGCCCAGCGTGCCCATGTGCACCTTGCCGTCGCGGTGCGAGGCGATCGCCCGGGGGCCGTTCTCGCGCCGTTCCAGATCGTCGATCCGGTCGATCAACTGCATGTGGCGCGGCAGCAGCCGGCCCATGCGGGCCTCGCCCCAGGTTTCCAGCGCTTCGGGCAGCAGGGTGTGGTTGGTGTAGGACAGCGTCTTGCGCGCGATGGCGACAGCCTCGTCGAAATCCATGCCGCGCTCGTCGTGGAGCAGGCGGACAAGCTCCGGGCCGGCGATGGCTGGGTGCGTGTCGTTCATCTGGATCGCGGCCTTCCTGGGCAGCAGGGCCAGATCATTGTATTCGCTTTCGAAGCGGCGGAGGATGTCGCGCAGCGACGCGGCGGTGAAGAAGTACTCCTGCTTCAGCCGCAGTTCCTTGCCCTGTTCGGTGGTGTCATCCGGGTAGAGTACCCGCGACAGCGTGCGCGCCAGTGCCTCGGGCTCGGCGGCGGCGGCATAGTCGCCGCGGTTGAACCGTGCCAGATCGAAGCCGCGCATCGGACGGGCCTCCCACAGACGCAGCGTATTGCCCCAGCGGCCCTTCCAGCCGATTGCCGGCGTGTCGTGCCCCATCGCGATCAGCAGTTCCGACGGGTACCAGTTGGCGCGATTGCCCATCTCCTGCACATGGCCGCCAAAGCCGATGTCGATCGAAACCTCGGGGCGCACGAATTCCCACGGGTCGGTCTGGCTCAGCCAGTCCTCGGGCTCCTCGATCTGGCGGCCGTCCTCGAAGCTTTGCCGGAACAGACCGTTTTCGTAGCGGATGCCGTAGCCCATGGCAGGCAGGCCAAGCGTGGCCATCGATTCCATGAAGCAGGCGGCCAGCCGGCCGAGGCCGCCATTGCCGAGCGCAGCGTCGGGCTCGTCTTCGAGCAGCGCCTTGTAGTCGAGCTTCAGTTCGCTCAGCGCGTCGAGCGTGATGTCTTCCAGACGCAGGTTGATGATGGCGTCCTGCAACAGGCGGCCGATCAGGAACTCCATCGACAGGTAATACACGCGCTTGCACTTTTCGGCATAGGAGCGGCGGGTGGATTCGAACCAGTGATCGACGATCCTGTCGCGAACGGCATAGGACAGGGCCATGCGCCAGTCATAGACCTGGGCGTGGCCCGCGTCCTTGCCGAGCGTGTAGACCAGATGATGGAGGATGGCGGATTTCATGTCGGCGGAGGTCATACGGTATCCTTTGGGGTGCGCGGGCGGTCCGCGCTACTCATAATCTGTCAGCGCCGGTTATTTCCGAGTGGGTGCTGTCGCGCAAGTCCCGCGATATCCGGCGACTGACGCCGCGACGCCCGGCACCGCGAGGCGGGAATCCGCCGGGGTGGGGTGTTTTCCCGTCCGCAACGGGCGTTACCCGGCGCGCAGACGGGTATTTTGCGCCGATTCGCGCCGCGATGGCCTTCGGAAACGGGAGTCCGGCTGTGGCCGTTAGCGCGCACAGTCACAGAAAAATCGCGTTTTCCTGAATACCAAAGCGCTATGGACGCGCCAGCATGTCGCAGTCTGGAAGCGCCCGAAACGCCGCCGGCGGGAATCGGTATTCGCCCCGAGCGCCTGTCGATCCGCCGCTGTGGCCGGTGTCGTCAGCGCACCGGCCGGGCGCGCTGATCCATCCACCGCATCACCAGCATGATCGCCAGGGCGGCGAGCGTCAGCAGGAAGGTCCCGATCATCAGCGGCAGCGGCGTGCCGTCGAAGGCAAGCCCGATGGGAATGGCGAGCAGCACCGCAATGACCGTCGCGGCCGAGCCGGTGACCGATGCGGTCAGTCCGGCCAGATGCCCCATCGGTTCCATCGCCAGCGCGTTGAGGTTTCCCAGTGTCAGCCCGGTCTGGAAGAAGATGCCCGCCGTCCAGACCACATAGACGGCGAACTGGGCCGGCTGGCCGAGAGAGCCGCCGAGAAACGACGCCACCACCACGCCCGAGATGACAACCTGGATGGCGAACATGGTGGTGATCATGTAGCGCATCCCCAGCCGCCCGACGAGCGCGGCGTTGACCAGCCCCGAAGTGCCCGAACAAAGCGCGATGCCGCCGAACCAGAGAGGGAAGTCGGCGCCGTGGCCATAGGTCTCGTCGAATATCTGCTGGGTGGACGAGATGGTCGAAAACAGGATGGCGAAGCCGATCGACTGGGCTGCCAGCGAAAGGACAACCACCCGGTTGGTGAAGATCTCGCGTATCCCCTCGAACAGAACGGCAAGCCGGAACGAACGGCGCTCGTGCCGGGGCAGGGTCTCGGCCTGCCGGGTGACCAGCCAGATCGTGGCGATGCCGCAAAACAGGATGAAGGCGCCAAAGATCGCCCGCCATCCGGCGGCCATGATGATCGCCGCGCCGATGGTTGGCGCAAGGGCCGGAACGATGGTGAAGACCAGCATGATGAACGACATCAGCCGCGCCATCTGCCGCCCCGAGTAGAGATCGCGGATCATCGCCATGCCGACGACGCGAGGGCCCGCCGCGCCGATGCCCTGCAACATGCGCGCGGCGAACATGGCCTCGATGGTCGCGGCGCGCCACGCCATCACCGCGCCCAGCATGTAGAGCGCCGCCCCGAAGACGATCACCGGCTTGCGCCCGACACCGTCCGAAACCGGACCGGTGAACAGGGTGCCAATCCCCATGCCCAGAACGAAACTGGTGATGATCAGCTGGGCGCGGTTCGGATCGGCGGCGCTGATCTCGGCCGCGATCTCGGGCAGGGCCGGCAGCATCGCGTCGATCGAGAAGGCGACCACCGCAAAGGACATCGCCATCATCGCGATGAACTCGGCCATCGGCAGGCGCCTGACCGGGTGGGGATGAAGCAGCGTATCGCTCATCGGGGGCTTTCGATCTGGTCGTTGATCTCGTCGATCAGTTTCACCCAGAGGTCGGAGGGCTGCGCCCCCGGGACGACATGCTGATTGGCGATGACGAATGTCGGAACGCCGGTAACGCCGCGTTCGCGCGCGCTGGCGTCGCGGGCGCGGATATCGTCGGCATCGGCATCCGAGGCGAGCAGCCGGTGGATCATCGCCGCGTCCATGCCGATGCTGTCGGCGATATCGGCCAGAACCTCGTGCGCGCCGATATCGCGCCCCTGCGCGAAATAGGCCTCGAACTGGCGCCGACCGCCGGCGTCTGGCGCCCCTCGATTCCGGCCCAGTGGATCAGGCGGTGCGCGTCGAGCGTGCTGGGCGTCCGCTCGATGGCCCCGAAGTCGATGGCGAGCCCCGCCTGCCCGGCGGCCTCGGCGACACGTGCATAGGCGGCGACCGCCTGCTCCCTGCCGCCGAACTTGGTTTCCAGATAGTCCCGCCGGTCCATGCCCTGGGGCGGCATGTCGGGGTTGAGCTGGAACGGATGCCATTCGATGGCGAACGGATGGTCCGGCCGTGTTTCGAGGGCGCGGAACAGGTTTGCCTTGCCGATATAGCACCACGGACAAATCGGATCGGAGAGGATGTCGAGCTTGATCATTCCCGTCCTCTAGCAGCCTGATCCCCGAAGCCAAGGACAAATACCGCACAGGCCCCCTGCGCCGGTGCCGGGAAACGCCCGTCAGGCAGGTGGCGCGCGCCGCAGCGACTTGCGGTCGATCTTGCCGTTTCCGGCCCGGGGCAGGGTGGGCAGGCGGGTGAAGATGCGCGGGCATTTGTATCGCGCCAGCCGTTCGGCGGCGAAGATCTCAAGCGCCTGCGCGTCGAGCGGCACGGCGCTGGTATAGAACGCCCCGATCACCCGCGTATCGGCCTTTACCTCGATCTCGGCGCAGGCGATTTCGGAAATGTCCGGGTGGGTCGCCAGCACGGCCTCAACCTCGAGCGGCGAAACCCGGT
The DNA here is from genome assembly GCF_047971885.1 of Tropicimonas sp. Taxonomy (NCBI): domain Bacteria; kingdom Pseudomonadati; phylum Pseudomonadota; class Alphaproteobacteria; order Rhodobacterales; family Roseobacteraceae; genus Tropicimonas; species Tropicimonas sp. Next base: position 100,351 of record NZ_JBKEAE010000027.1, read on the forward strand.
AGCCGCCGGCGTTCATCATGTCGTCGTCGCGGCCCAGAAAGGAGATGGCGCCGTCGGCCGCCATGACCACGGTATCGCCTGTGACGAACCACTCGCCGCGGTAGCGCGCGGCGGTATCGCCGGGCGCGTCGAGGTATTCCAGCATCAGTCCCGGGTCGCTGCGATGCACCGCCAGCGTGCCGGGCGTTCCGCGCGCGACGGGGGCACCGTCGCCGTCCAGAACGGCGAGACGGCGCCCGCGCTGCGGATAGCCGCTTGTCCCCTCGGGAGCGGGGCGGCCGGGGCTGCCTGACAGGTAGGTCGAAACCTCGGACATGCCGAGCGCCTCGTGCACCACCCGGCCGGTCGCCGCGTGCCAGGCCTTGCGGGTTGCGTCGGGCAGGCGTTCGCCGGCGGCAAGCCCGTGTCGCAGCTTCGGCAGATCGAGTGCCGGGTGTTCGCGCAGCATCTGGCGATAGACACCGGGAGCGGCGGCGAAAAGCGTCGCGTCGTGGCGCCTGAGCAGCAGGGGAAGCTGCGCCGGGCTCACCCCGTCGGCGGGGATGAGTGCTGTCGCGCCGATGGCCCAGGGGTCCATCAGCCCGGTGCCGAGCGTGAAGGTCCAGTTGAAGGCGCCGGCGTGCAGCAGCCGGTCGTCCTCGTGCAGGTCGTACCAGTCGCGCCACATCATCTGCCGCGCCCAGATCGCGCGGTGCGCGTGGACCACCCCGCGCGGCTGCCCCGAGGTGCCGGAGGTGTAGACGATATAGGCAGGCCGGTTCGGATCGCCCATCGCCGGCGGCGCCGGCGGGCAGGTCTCCATCTCGCGCAGCGCGAGCGCGGGAAGAACCGGCACGTCGCTCCCTTCGGGCAGCGAGATGTCGGGCGCGGCGATGATGGCGGCAGGGCGCGTCTCGGCGGCGATGCGGCTGATTTCGGGCACAGTCAGGGCGGCCGAGGCGGGGATGGGGACGATCCCGGCCCAGATCGCGCCGAGATAGGCGAGCGGAAATTCCACCTCGTTGCCCAGCCGCATCAGCAGCCGGTCGCCGGGTTGCAGCCCGGATTCCATCAGGCCCGCCGCGATCCCCTCGACTGCCTGCGCCAGCGCACCGTAGCGCCAGCGCGTCGCCCGCGCCGGCGAGACGATGGCAAGCGCGGTCTTGTCGGCCAGTTGCCCGGCCCGGCCCAGCACATGGGCGGCCATGTTGAAACTGTCGGGCGGCGGAACCGGGCCGCCATCGCGATGGATCGAGGTCATGCCAACCGGTACGAAACCGGAGCGCATCTGGCAAGCGGCGCCATTGCACGAGGCTTTGCCGCGCCCTAGAAGAACGCCATGTCAGAACACGTCCAGCAGACCGACCCCCGATCCCTGATCCGCATCGCCCGCGAGGCCGGCGGTCCGGCCGAGGTGCAGGCGCTCGATCTCGGCGAACGGGTGCGGGCGCTGCGCAAGGCCAAGGGCTGGACGCTGGAACAGGCCGCCGGGCAGGCGGGGCTGGCGCGTTCGACCCTGTCGAAGATCGAGAACGGCCAGATGTCGCCCACCTATGAGGCGCTTAAGAAACTGGCCGAGGGGCTGAAGATCTCGGTGCCGCAGCTTTTCACGCCGCCCGCGCAGTCCGGCGCCAACGGCCGGCTTTCGCTGACCACAGCAGGCGAGGGCGCGGCGCATGCCACCGCCACCTACGAGCACGAGCTTCTGGCCGGGAACCTGACCGGCAAGAAGATGCTGCCCTACCGGGCGCGAATCCGTGCCCGCGCGATGGAGGAGTTCGACGGCTGGGTCCGCCACGAGGGCGAGGAGTTCCTGCTGGTGCTGACCGGCGTGATCCGTCTCTATACCGAGTTCTACGCCCCCGTTGAACTGCGCCGGGGCGACAGCGCCTATTACGACGCGACGATGGGCCACAACGTGGTCTCGGTCAGCCAGGAGGACGCCACGATCCTCTGGGTGACGGCCCTGACCTGACCGGCGGTCTTCACTTTGTCGTGCCGTCACAACGAACGCCCGTTCGGTGCGCTACTGCGAGGAAGCGGCCGCCCGTGCGGGCGGTCGGCCGCCGGCCCGGCGGGGCTGACGCCCCTTGTTCCGGGCCGGGGCTGACCTTCGAACGGCAGCTTTGCCCCGCACAGCCACCATTCTCGTTGCGTGCGGCGAAGGCCCGCATGCAGTCGCATGTGCCGGGCGTGCGTTGGGTGGCGTGCAACGACATATGCAACCGCCCGGTCATTCGTCGGGCGGGATCAGGCCCAGTCCGCGCAGGTAGATACCGATCCCGCTTTCCAGAAGTTCCTCGGGCGGGAACAGGCTGCGTCCGCTCGGGGTTCCGCGTGCGAACAGCTCGACCACCCCGTGGCACAGCGCCAGGATATGGGCCGAGACCATCTGCGGTGGCGGGCGCCGGTCGGGGGGAAGGCGCAGAAGCAGATCCCCGGCCGCGCGTTCGAACACCTGCGTGGCGCGGTGCGAGGCGGCGGCGAGTTCGGGGCTGTCCTGCAGCGACAGACCGCTTTCGAACATCGCCTGATAATAGCCGGGGTATTTGCGGGCGAACGCCAGATAGGCCCGGCCCGTCGCCTCGAAGCTCGCCAGCGCCGAGGGCTGGCCCTTCTGGAAGGCGAAATCCATCAGATCGGTGAAGATGTCGAATCCCTGCAGGGCGATGGCGGCGATCAGGTCGTCGCGCCCCTGAAAATGCCGGTAGACCGCCGCCGGCGTGACGCCGGCGACCTTGGCCGCTTCCGAAAGCGTGAAACCCTGCGGGCCCTTCTCCTCGATCAGCTTCAGCGCGGCGTCGATCAGCGCCTGCCGGAGGTTCCCGTGGTGGTAGCCCCGTTTAGGCATGAATCAGGGCAGGACCTCCGCAGATCTGCGTGTCGGGCGTGCCGACGACCTTTTCCTTCTTGCCGTCGTATTCGATCTGGCTCAGCACCAGCTTGATGCTCTCGATACGGGCGCGGCGCTTGTCGTCGGCGCGGATCACCGTCCACGGGGCATAGATCTCGTGCGAAAGGTGCAGCGTTTCCGAAATCGCCTCGGAATATTCCTCCCAGTAGTTCAGGCCGTCGACGTCGATCTGCGACAGCTTCCACTGTTTCAGCGGATCGCTTTCGCGCGACAGCATGCGGTTGAGCTGTTCGGCCTGGCTGATGTTGAGCCAGATCTTGAACAGGCGGATGCCGTCCTCGACCAGCAGTTTCTCGAAATCGGGCAATTGCTTGAAAAAGGCCTGGCGCTCGGTATCGGTGCAGAAACCGAAGACCTTTTCCACCACGCCGCGGTTGTACCACGAACGGTCGAACAGGCAGATTTCGCCGCCCGCCGGCATCTGCTCGACATAGCGCTGGAAATACCATTGCCGCGCCTCGCGGTTGGTCGGTGCCGACAGGGCGACCACCCGCGCCGAACGGGGGTTCATGTGCTCCATGAAACGCTTGATGGCACCGCCCTTGCCGGCGGTGTCGCGCCCCTCGAAGACCACCGCGATCCGCTCGCCGACGCGGTGCGCCCATGCCTGAAGCTTTACCAGTTCGATCTGCAGCTTGAGCAGTGTCTCCTCGTATTCGTCCTTGTCCAGCCGCGAATCGTAGGGATAGCCGAAGTTGAGGATCGGCTTGCCGCTACCTTCCTTGATCGCCTCGCGGACCGAAGCGGGGGCCTTTTTCTTGTAAAAGGCGCTGATCGCGCCATTGAACGGCAGACTCGACATGGAACCTCCTCACTCTTCGCGGCCACTGCGCAGTATGTCGGGCGCTGCAGTTCAGCGCAATCCGGCCGGTTCCGCAGCGCGACCAATCGCTGCAACCGTTGCATCCGGGGCGGGGTGATGCCCCGGTGCCAGGGTAACCGGGTATCCGCCGCCTGCTACCGCTCGGGAAAGTACCGCCCGGTGCCGATCGCCGCCATGTCGAACGGGGTCGACTGGTAGATCTCGTTGAGCCAGTTGCCGTAGAGAAGATGGGCATGGCTGCGCCAGCGGTTGGTCGGTATCTCGTGCGGGTCGTCGTGCGGATAATAGTTGACCGGCACGTTGATGGGTTTGCCGGCCGCGACGTCGCGGTCGTACTCCTCCTTGAGCGTGCCGCTGTCGTATTCGAAGTGGTTGAACATGTAGAGCGCCCGGTGGTCCGGGTCCTCGATCAGTGCCGGGCCGGTCTCGTCCGAGGAGATCAGCGGGATCAGGCCGGGCTGCGCCTCGACCTCGTCCTGCCGGACCTCGGTCCAGCGGCTGACCGGCATCAGCAGATCGTCGGAAAACCCACGCAGATAGGGTGAGGCAGGGGCAAGATTCTGGTGCCGGATACAGCCGAAGGCCTTGTGGTCGAGCAGGTACTTCCGCACCCCGTGGAAGTGGTACAGCATCGCCATCCCCCCCCAGCAGACGCCGAAGGTCGAATGTACGTTGCTCTGGGTCCAGTCGAAAATGCGCCTCAACTCGTCCCAGTAGGTCACCTCGTCATAGGGCAGGTGTTCGATCGGGGCGCCGGTGATGATCAGACCGTCGAACTTCTCGTCCGTCAGGTCGGTCCACGGGCGATAGAACTCCTCCATGTGTTCAGCGGCGGTGTTTCTGGTCTCGTGCGACGAGATGCGGATAAGCTGAAAGTCGATCTGAAGCGGCGTCGCGCCGATCAGCCGGGCAAATTGCGTTTCGGTCTGGATCTTCTTCGGCATCAGGTTCAGCAGACCGATGCGGATCGGGCGGATGTCCTGCCGTTCCGCGCGCCCTTCACCCATGACCATCACGCCTTCGTTCTGAAGAACGTCGAAGGCGGGCAGGTTTTCGGGCAGGGTGATGGGCATTTTCGTCGTCCTTGTGGGTTGTCCCTGTGAATGAGAGCGCAGAGATATGCCACCCGGCCGCGCTTCTCAAGCGGTGCGGTGCCGCAGCCGACGGTGCCGGATTGCTACCTCTGCCGATCTATCGCGCGGCCGATCAGGTCGATGAGCGCCTCCGGACCGGAAGCCGCGGCCATCTCGTCGGCATGGATGCTGACCCCCCAGTTGCGTGCCATCGCCGCATAGGCGGGCTGGCGCGCCGCCAGCGCCCGGCCATAGGCGAAACGGACAAAGGCGTCGGGGTCCACCGCATCTCCGGCAACGCCGGTCTCGGCCAGAAACGCTTCCCAGCAGGCGGTGGTAAATTCTGCCCGGTAACACATCGGCTTCGGTGCCCTGTCGAAGCGCCGGATCAGTTCCTGCCGGTGATTTTCCGACCCCTCGATCCAGATCATCAGCATGGTGTCCGAAAGCGCCCGCATGAGCGCGTCTTCGGGATCGTCCGGATCGACCACCTCGCAGATCGAGCCGCCCGAATCGCAGACGAAATTGGGATAGCCGTAAAGCTCCTGTGCGCGTTCGATGAACCGCGGCGCGTCGAGCAGGGCGGCAACCTCGGCGGTGGCGTGCTGATCCTGCCGCTTGCGATATTCACCGATCGGCAGGCCGCCCTTTGCCGGATCGCCCGGCTTGCCGAGGTATTGCGACAGCGGCGCGAGGTTGTTGAAGGTGATGTTCGAGGCGATGTAGATCGAATCCGACATCAGCAGTTCGCGCAGGCGCGGCACCTTCATCGCGGCGCGCTTGAATTCGTCCGAGATCAGTTCGCCCATGTAGCGCGTGCCGATACGGTAGTCGGCGGAATAGTGAAACCACGCGCCGCTCGCCCGCAGCATGTTCGAGACATGCGTCTTGCCGAGACCCGACATGCCGAAAAGCAGGATCCGCTTGCGGGGGGCGGCGCGCCACGATTCCGAGTCAGGATATAGAAGCGGTGCAAAACTCATGGGCGTGTCGTATCCGCGGCGGGGGCGATCTTCCAGCGCATTTTCCCCCGCCTCCGGCGAAGCCGGTCCGGCGGCAGGGTCTGCCGCCGGTCGTGCATTGTCCGGATCAGAAGTTGTAGCCGATCCGCACGCCGAACGAGGTTGCCGTGTTGTCGCTGAAATCGGCCCGTTTGGTATCGGGCGTTCCGGTTTCGGCATAGGCATCGCCAAGCCAGGTGTGCCGGGCCCCGGCGCTGATGGTAAAGGCGTCCATCGTGTAGGAGGCGCCGAGCGTGACCGCGAAATGCCCCGTGGTCGGCGACAGCGGCGAGACCAGCCTGTCGCCCGCATCCTCGTAGCTCATCGCCACCGATCCGGCCCACTGCTCGTTGAAGCGCCGCGCCACGCCAAGCGCATAGGTCGTCGTATCCTCAAGGTCGACCAGACCATCGCCCGTGTAGTTCGTGAACAGTTCGGGGTCGATCCTGAATGCGCTCCAGTCGACCCAGCGAACCGAGCCGAACAGCAGCGTATCGGCGGCAATGCCGGTGCGAAACTCCAGATTGACCGATTGCGGGGTCTTGACCTCGGTTTCCGATTTCCCGTTGAGTGCAGGCCCGACTATCGGAGCCCCGGCAAAACCGATCAGCACATCCGGGCCGGATTCGGTCGTGTCCATGGTGTGGGTGATCTCGGAATTGTAGGTCAGCGATATCCGGGCGGCGATTTCGGGGATCTCGAAGGCGCCGCCGATCACGTATCCATAGGCTGTATCGCCGTCGAGATCGACGTCGTAGCCGTTCACCGTGCCGCGCGGCCCGCCCAGTTCGACCGGGATATAGGGGGCGTCGGCGGGGTTGGGGCCATAAGCCAGCCCGCTCAGTGAAATCTCGCCATCGATCCGCTGCGCCCGGATGCCGCCATGCACGCTCCAGCGGTCGTTGAACCTGTAACGCAGATATGCGGTGAGCGCATGCGTATCGGCCAGGGCCGAGGTGCCGCCCAGTTCGGTGGCATAGGCGTTGCCGCCATAGTCGACGTCCGCGCCATAGGGCTGTTCGTAGATCAGCGCCAGCGACCATTGATCGTTGAGGTCGACCTTGTACGCGGCACCGATGGAATTGAAGGCATTGCCGATGTCGTAGGACGAACCGCCCGAAAGAAATGGCGCGATGCCCACACCGGACCCGTCCACTGACGGCCATGTCCGGCCGAAGGCAAGCTCCAGATAGCCGCCGTTGGCGCCGCCCGGCTCGAAGAGCGGCTGGATCGGCTGGCCGGTCCGGTCCAGCCCGCCGGCAAGGGCGCCGGTCGCCGCCGTCGCAATCAGAGATACACTCGCAACAAGACGTTTCATCTTTCCCTCCCCTGAAGACATGCAGAACTCGGCACCTGTCCCTCCGCCGATTGTTTCCGCTCTTGCAACTGAAACCCTAGGAATTCCTTGGCGGCGGCGTCAATTTTGACGCACCGTCACAGCAGGGCAACAGCTTTGTGGCGCTCCGGGATGCAACTGGAAGTTGTCAGATGGACCTGTGTTTCGCGCTTCGCATGCTGTCGCGGATATTCAGCCAGTTGGCGAGGAAAATTACCGCCGCGCCGAGAATCATCGTCGCGTCGATCGGTTCGGCGTAGAAAACCGCGCCGACAATGGCCAGCACCGGCAGGCGCAGGAAGTCCATCGGCATGACGATGGCCGCCGGGGCGAGCGACAGCGCGGTCGAAAGGCAGAAATGCGCCGAAAGCCCGGTCGCCCCGATCAGGACCAGCCACGGTACCGAACGCGCGGCGGGCAGGGCGATATCGCCATCGGCGGCGGCACCGAGAAACCCCATGACGGCCTGCATCAGCGCCAGCCAGAACATGATGCAGGTGATGGTTGCCGTGCGCGAAAGCTTGCGGGTGAACAGCGCCGATGCGGCGAAACAGATGGCCGATGCGGCGGCGGCCATCATCGGCGGGCTGATGTTGCCAGCTTCGGGGCGCACCACCATCAGCACGCCGGCAAAGCCGACGACCGCGGCAATCGCGTTCACCGGGGTCAGCCGCTCGCCGAGAACCAGCGGTGCCAGCAGCGCGACCCAGATCGGCGAGGTAAACTCCAGCGCCATGACCTGCGCCAGCGGTATCAGGGCGAGGGCGTAGAACCACAGGTTCTGGCCGGTGAAATGGCACAGGTTGCGCACGAAATGCAGCCCGAACTGGCGTGAATTGACCTGACGCAGCGCGCCGGTGCTGCCGGCGACGACCAGAACGATCGAAAAGCTGACCAGCGAGCGATAGAACAGGATCTCGAAGGTATCGTGGTCGAACGAGACCTCGCGCCCCGCTACCGCCATCAGCGAGAACGAGGCGATGGCGCCGGCCATCCACAAGGCCGCAAGCATGACGTTACGCTGAAACACAGATCTGCCCTCTCGTCGCTGTCGATTTCCGCGCCCCGGCGTTTACTGCCAGAGCCTGCGCCCGAGCAGGGCCTCGCAGGAAGCGCGCTCCGCCCCGAATTCCGCCCAGAAGCGGGCGCGCTGGCGCCGTTCCAGCGGTTTTGCCAGCAGGTGCAGCCGGAAGGGCGGCCTCGGCGCCTGCCACGGCTTTTCGAAGCCGGTGTAATGAACGATCGCAGGGTTCTCGCGGCTTTCGCGGAAATACGCGCGCAGCGCCGGCGAAACATAGGGTCGCGCGGTGCGCGGGTTGCCCCAGCCCGAATTCCACGCCGGGTCAAGCCGAAAGGTCGCGTCGCGAAACACCATGTTGAGCCAGTCCTGATCGCGCGAGGTGTATTGTGCCGTTGCCGCGATGTCCATCATCTGCCCGGCCAGCCCCCCGGTGCGGATGCGGTCGAGATCGAGGACCATCACGCCGGAGTTGAAATAGGCGCGCATGTCGAGCCCGTCGAGCCGTTCGCCCCGGCGCAGGGTCTTCTCTCCGTCCCTGCGTCCTGCGGCCGAGGTTGTGTTCTGGTAACGTTCGAGAATGGCCTGAACGCCGGGGGCCAGCGCCGCGCCGATGCAATTGCCTTGCAGGTCGGTCTGCCAGAGCGGCGTCAGGTCGCGCCGCGCCAGAGCGTCGCCATCGAGATAGACCACCCGGCCGCTGTGCAGCCGGGGCATCAGCAGCCGCGAACGCGCGGCCAGCGGCAGACGGCCGCGCGGCAGATGGCGCCAGGCCGACAGGTCGACAATGCGGATCCGCAGATCGGCATCGGGAAACGCCCTTGAGAAGGCCGCCACGTCACCGCCGAGCCCGTCGCTTTCGAAGGTCGGGTGCAGGGTGATCCGGAGAGGCCCTGGCGTGCGGCGCAATACCGAGTTCACCGAGACCAGGGTGCAGGGGGCAAAGCTCTGGTCGAAGAAATAGACGAAATGCGGTGTGCCGGCGCTCACGCCCGGATCTCCGCCGCATGCCGGGGCAGGGTCACTCCCATTCGATGGTTCCCGGCGGTTTCGAGGTGATGTCATAGGTGACGCGGTTGATCCCCCTGACCTCGTTGATGATCCGGGTGGCGGTTTCGCCGAGGAACTCGTGGCCGAACGGGTAGTAATCGGCGGTCATGCCGTCGACGCTGGTTACCGCGCGCAGTGCGCAGGCATAATCATAGGTCCGTCCGTCGCCCATCACGCCGACCGTGCGCACCGGCAGGATGGCGACGAAGGCCTGCCAGATCTCGTCATAGAGCCCGTGCTTGCGGATCTGGTCGATATAGACCGCATCGGCCTCGCGCAGGATTTCCAGCTTGTCGCGCGTCACTTCGCCCGGGCAGCGGATGGCGAGGCCCGGCCCGGGGAAGGGGTGGCGGCCGATGAAGCTCTGCGGCAGGCCAAGTTCGCGCCCCAGTGCGCGCACCTCGTCCTTGAACAGTTCGCGCAGCGGCTCGACCAGCTTCAGCCCCATCTTTTCCGGCAGGCCGCCGACATTGTGGTGCGACTTGATGGTGACCGACGGGCCGCCCGAGAAGCTGACCGATTCGATCACGTCGGGGTAAAGCGTTCCCTGCGCAAGAAATTCCACCCCCGGAATCTCGTCGGCATGGCGCTGGAAAACGTCGATGAAAAGCTTGCCGATGATCTTGCGCTTTGTTTCGGGGTCGGAAACGCCTTCGAGCGCGGACAGGAACAGATCGCTTTCACGGGCGTGGATCAGCGGCATGTTGTAATGCTTGCGGAACATGCCGACGACTTCCTCGGCCTCGTTCTTGCGCAGCAGCCCGTGGTCGACGAAAACGCAGGTCAGCTGATCGCCGATGGCCTCGTGAATCAGCACGGCGGCGACCGAACTGTCGACCCCGCCCGAAAGCGCGCAGATCACCCTGGCCTTGCCGACCCGTTCGCGAATCCGCGCGATGGCCTCATCGCGATAGGCGCCCATCGTCCAGTCGCCCCGGAACCCCGCCAGCCTGACGAAGTTCTCGTAGAGCTTCGGGCCGTTCGGCGTGTGGTGAACCTCGGGGTGGAACTGCACCGCGTAGAAATGGCGCGCCGGATCGGCGGTGATGGCGAACGGGGCGTTGGGCGAGGTGCCGAACACCTCGAATCCCGGGGCGATCGCGCTCACATGGTCGCCGTGCGACATCCACACCTGTTCGGTCCTGTCGCTGAACCAGCCGTCCAGCAGATCGAGCGTTTTCCCGGTCGAGGTCACATAGGCGCGGCCGAATTCGGCCGTGCCATGCCCGCGCTCGACCTTGCCGCCCAACTCCTGCATCATCACCTGCTGGCCGTAGCAGATGCCGAGGATTGGAACGCCGAGGTCGAAAACCGACGCTGGCGGGCGGGGCGATCCATCGTCGATGACAGAGGCCGGCCCGCCCGAGAAGATCACCGCCCTGGGCGCGAATCCGGCCAGAAAACTGTCGGTCACGTTCTGGTAGGGATGTATCTCGCAATAGACGTTCAACTCTCGCAGGCGCCGCGCGATAAGCTGCGTGACCTGGCTGCCGAAGTCGATGATGAGAAGGCGATCGTGGGAAGGTTCTGTCATGCCCGTCTGATAGGTTGGGCCGATGGCGCGCGCAAGGGGCGCCGCGCCGTTCGCGATGGGCCGGATGCCGGTTTCGCACGGCGGCGCGCGATGTCGCTGTTGGACCAAGGAAGGCCGTTATTTGCAGCCGGCCGGCGCAGGCTGTGATTTAATCCGGTTCAGCAACCGGGACCGGATGGAGTGCGCGAGATGACTGAGGCAACGGCAAGACGGCGCGGCGGCGGCGGTGCGGCTCGCCGGGCGGAGCGGACGGCGCTGCGTATCGAATGTGCCCGCTTCATCGAGCGCAACATCCCCGATGTCGACATGCTGTCGGACGAGGTGCTCGATATCGTCGAGGTCAACGCCGAAACCGTGCTGGAAGAAATCGGTGTCGCCTTTGTCGAAAATCCCGCCGCGCTGGAACGCTGGCGGCTGGCCGGGGCCGATATCGAGGGCGAGCGGGTGCGCATCCCGCGCGGCCTCGCGCGCCGGCTGTGCGCCACCGCGCCGTCGCGTTTCACCCAGCATGCGCGCAACCCCGAACGCTCGGTCGAGATCGGCGGTCGGTCGCTGGTGCTCGCCCCGGTCTACGGCCCGCCCTTCGTGCGCGGGCAGGGGGGCGGCCGCCGCTATGCGACGATGGAGGATTTCCGGACCTTCGTGAAGCTCGGCTACATGTCGAAATGGCTGCACCATTCGGGCGGAACCGTTTGCGAGCCCACCGATATCGCGGTGAACAAGCGCCATCTGGACATGCTGCACGCCCACATGACGCTCAGCGACAAGCCGTTCATGGGGTCGGTGACCGAACCGTCGCGGGCGGCGGATTCGGTCGAGATGTGCGAAATCCTGTTTGGCGGCCTGAACGACCGGACGGTCATGACATCGCTGGTCAACGTCAATTCGCCGCTGACCTTCGACGCGACGATGATGGGCGCGCTCGAGGTCTACGCGGCAGCCAATCAGGCCTGTATCGTCTCGCCCTTCATCGTCGGCGGTGCGATGGCGCCGGTTTCGGTGGCCGGCACGCTGACGCAGGTTCTGGCCGAGGTCATGGCCGGCGTCGCCTATTCGCAACTGGTCCGTCCCGGGGCGCCGGTGATCTTCGGCGCCTTCGTCACCTCGATCGACATGAATTCCGGCGCGCCGACCTTCGGCACCCCCGAAGCGGCGCAGATCACCTATGGCGCGGGGCAGCTTGCACGGCGGATGGGGTTGCCCTATCGCTCGGCCGGGGCGTTCACCGGCTCGAAGCTGCCCGATGCGCAGGCGGCCTATGAAACGGCCAACTCGCTCAACACCGGCCTGCTGTCGGGGGTGAACTTCATGCTGCACGCCTGTGGCTGGCTCGAAGGCGGGCTGGTCGCGTCGTTCGAGAAATTCGTCATGGACGCCGACCAGCTTGGCGTTCTGCACCGGCTCGCGGCGGGGGTGAGCGCCGATGACGAGGCGCAGGCGATGGATGCGCTGCGCGAGGTCGGGCCGGGCGGGCACTACCTCGGCTGCGCCCACACGCAGCGCAACTTCAAGGATGCGTTCTGGCGTACCGAACTGCTCGATTACAAACCCTACGAAACCTGGGAGGAAGAGGGCGCGCGCGACACGGCCGCGCTTGCCTCGGCACGTGTCCAGCGGCTGCTTGCGGAGTATCGCGAGCCGGAAATGGACCCGTCGATACGTCAGGCGCTCGACGAATTCGTGGAACGGAAAAAGGCGTCGATGGCGGACGCCTTTCTGTAGCGGGTTTGAGGAAAGGGCATCCGGACGCTCCGCCGCTCGGTCGCGCGGAATGTCGTTCCCGCAACGGCTGGCAGCACTCGGCCCGGCTCGGTGCTCATGCATTTGTCACAACGGGCTCGATGCCGTCTGTCGGGTGTGAATACGGGCATTCGTCAGCGTCGTTGCCCTGACGCGCCGGTTGCGCTTCGTTCGCGTTCGCAATGACAGGGCCGGCCCATTAGCCGGCCCTGTCATTGGTTTTGCGCCCGGATCAGGCCGATTTGGCCAGATTGCGCAGCACGTACTGAAGCACGCCGCCGTTTTCGATGTATTCGATCTCGACAGCGGTATCGATCCGGCACTTGATGGTGATTTCCTTCACCGTGCCGTCGGGCGAGGCGATGGTGCAGGGCACCTCCTGCAGCGGCCTGATCGTGTCGAGACCCGAGATCGAAACCGTCTCGTCGCCGGTCAGACCGAGTGTCCGGCGCGTGTCGCCGCCGGTGAACTCGAACGGGATGACCCCCATGCCGACCAGATTCGAGCGGTGGATGCGCTCGAAGCTTTCGGCGATCACCGCCTTGACGCCCAGCAGGTTGGTGCCCTTGGCCGCCCAGTCGCGCGAGGAGCCGGCGCCGTATTGTTCGCCACCGAAGATCACAAGCGGGATCCCCTCGGCCTGATAGGCCATGGCGGCATCGTAGATCGAGGTCTGCTGCCCGTCAGGCCCCTTGGTGTAGCCGCCCTCGACTCCGTCCAGCATCTCGTTGCGGATGCGGATGTTGGCAAAGGTGCCGCGCATCATCACCTCGTGGTTGCCGCGCCGCGAACCGTAGGAGTTGAACTCGCGCACCGGTACCTGACGGTCGATCAGGTACTTGCCGGCCGGAGTTTCGGCCTTGAACGAGCCGGCGGGCGAGATGTGATCGGTGGTGATCATGTCGCCGAGCACCGCAAGAACGCGGGCGCCGGTGATGTTCTCGATCCTGCCCGGCTCCATGCCGATCCCCCGGAAGTAGGGTGGGTTCTGGATGTAGGTCGAGGTCGACGGCCAGTTATAGGTTTCGGCGTCGGTGGTCTCGACTTCCTGCCACTTCTCGTCACCCTTGAAGACATCGGCGTATTTCGACTGGAACGCCGCGCGCGTGACCGTCTTTTCAACCAGTTCGGCGATCTCGTGGTTGGTCGGCCAGATGTCCCTGAGATAGACATCCTGTCCGTCTGCGCCCTTGCCGAGCGGTTCGGTGGTCAGGTCGATGTTCATGTCGCCGGCCAGCGCGTAGGCGACAACCAGCGGCGGCGAGGCGAGGTAGTTGGCGCGCACGTCGGGGCTGATCCGGCCCTCGAAGTTGCGGTTGCCGGACAGCACGGCGGTGGCGATCAGGTCGTTCTCGTTGATCGCCTTCGAGATTTCGGGCTGAAGCGGGCCCGAGTTGCCGATGCAGGTGGTGCAGCCGTAGCCGACGAGGTTGAAACCGATCGCGTCGAGATCTTCCTGCAACCCGGCGGCTTCGAGATATTCGGTCACCACCTGCGAGCCCGGCGCGAGCGAGGTCTTGACCCAGGGCTTGCGGTTCAGCCCCAGTTCACGTGCCTTGCGCGCGACAAGCCCGGCGCCGATCAGCACGTAGGGGTTCGAGGTGTTGGTGCACGAGGTGATCGAGGCGATCACGACCGAACCGTCGCGCAGCGTGTAGTCCTCGCCCTCGACACCTGCGGTCCTGTGCAGGTTCACCGGTTTTGTCCCGGCGGGTCCTTCGTCGGCCATCTCGCCGGCCGCGACCGAGATGTCGACACCGCGATAATCGGCCACGACCTTCTCGAACGCCTGCGCCGAACGGGTCAGCGGCAGGTAATCCTGCGGGCGCTTGGGCCCCGAGATTGCCGGCACGATGGTGCCCATGTCCAGTTCCAGCGTATCGGTGTAGACCGGTGCGTAATCGGCGCCGCGCCACATGCCGTTTGCCTTGGCATAGGCTTCGACCAGCGCGATCCGGTCTTCCTCGCGGCCGGTCTGGCGCAGGTAGCGCAGGGTCTCGTCGTCGATGGGGAAGAAGCCGCAGGTGGCGCCGTATTCGGGGGCCATGTTGGCGATGGTGGCGCGCTGCGCCAGCGGCAGATTGTCGAGTCCGGGGCCGTAGAATTCGACGAACTTGCCCACCACGCCCTTCTTGCGCAGCAGTTCGACCACCTTGAGCACCAGATCGGTGCCGGTGGTACCCTCGACCATCTCGCCGGTCAGGCGGAAGCCGACGACCTCGGGGATCAGCATGGAGATCGGCTGGCCGAGCATCGCTGCCTCGGCCTCGATCCCGCCGACGCCCCAGCCGAGCACAGCCGCGCCGTTGACCATGGTGGTGTGGCTGTCGGTGCCGACCAGCGTATCGGGATAGGCGACCACGGCCCCGTTCTGGTCGGTGTCGGTCCAGACCGTCTTGGACAGGTATTCGAGGTTGACCTGATGGCAGATGCCGGTTCCCGGCGGCACGACGCGGAAGTTGTTGAACGCGTTCTGGCCCCACTTGAGGAACGTGTAGCGCTCCATGTTGCGTTCGTATTCGCGGTCGACGTTCATCTGGAAGGCGCGCGGATTGCCGAATTCGTCGATCATCACCGAGTGGTCGATAACCAGATCGACCGGGTTCAGCGGGTTGATCTGCTGGGCGTTGCCACCGAGCGCCTTGATGCCGTCTCGCATCGCGGCCAGGTCGACCACCGCCGGAACGCCGGTGAAATCCTGCATCAGCACGCGCGCCGGGCGATAGGCGATCTCGCGCGGGTTCTGTCCGCCGTTGGCGCCCCATTCGGCAAAGGCCCTGATGTCGTCCACCGATACGGTGAAACCGGCATCCTCGAAGCGCAGCATGTTCTCCAGCACCACCTTGAGCGAGGCCGGCAGGCGAGAGAAATCGCCAAGCCCGGCTTGCTGGGCGGCGGGAATGGAATAATAGGAATAGGTCTTGCCACCGACGGTCAGATCCTTGCGGGTCTTCGCGGTGTCCGTTCCGACTTTGATGGGCATGAGATGGCCTCCCTTCCATGTTCAGGGGTTCGCTGGGGCTGCTTTGCCTGAGCTTTGGCGCACGATCAAGCGAAGATCGCCGGCTGCGGCAATTTTTTGTATACCATGGCACACAAAGCGCGATTGCCCTTGCCGGCGGGATTGCAGCCATTGGGGGGGGCGGCAGGGAACGCACCGGGGTATCGGAACGGGCGGTCATGCGGGCGGTGTAGCGGCAGTTGACGGGTGGGGCTGCTTTTCACTATGCGTGGGCAATGGGAGACGAGCTGAAACGCCTGTTGCACGCGCTGGCGGTGTGGTTGCTGATCGCGCCGTTTCTGCTGCATTCTCTCATCGCCAGCACTGTGATGCCGACAGGTTCGGCGGACGGTCCGGTGCTGGTGATCTGCACCGGCGACGGGCCGCTCGAAATGGTGCTGGACCCGGCGACCGGCGAGCCGGTCCGCAAGCGGCCCGACGACAGCGCCGGCCAGTGCTCTTGGGCGAACGGCGCTGTCGCTATGGATCTCCGGCCGCCGGTTGCGGCGCCGGCCGTTATCGGCTTGCCAACTACCGTCGGGCTGCCACCGGCCCCGTTTCTTCTGGTCGCGGTGCGGGAAACCGGCCTTCCGCCCTCCACCGGCCCTCCGGCTGTGCTCTGACGTTTCATCCGAAAATCTCAGGTACAGTCGAGGACAACATGACCGATATTACCCACGGAGCGGGTGCTCCGGCGGACTCCCGGGCCGCAAGCAAGTACTATTTCATTGCCTGGCGCTGGCACTTCTATGCCGGGCTCTATGTCATTCCCTTTCTGCTGATGCTGGCCGTGACAGGGCTGGCGATGCTCTGGATCTCCTGGGGCGCGGGCCTTGGCGACGAGCGGATGGCCGTAACGCCGGCGGATGCTCTGAAAAGCGTCAGCGCGTTGCAGCAGGCGGCGGAGAGCGCGGTGCCCGGCGGGCATGCGGTGCAATACGTCGAACCGCTCGCGGCGGATCGCGTTGCCGTCTTCTCGGTCGGGAACGAGAGCGGTACGACAGGTGTCGCGCTCGATCCCTACAGTGGCGAGGTGCTGCACACCTTCCCATGGCGGGCGGGCTGGTATGACCTCGCCAACGACGTTCACGGCACGCTGCTGCTTGGCGCTTTCGGCGACCGGCTGATCGAGATTGCCGCGAGCCTCGCCATGGTGCTGGTCGTGACCGGGCTCTACCTGAACTGGCCGCGCAACGGCTCTGGCTGGCGGGACGCGCTGATCCCGCGATCGGGCGCGAGGGGGCGGAGATTCTGGAGATCCCTGCATGGGGCGCTCGGAACATGGCTTTCGCTGATCCTCGTGCTCTTCCTGCTGTCGGGGCTCAGTTGGGCCGGCATCTGGGGCGAGCGCGTGGTGCAGGCCTGGAACACCTTTCCGGCGGAGAAGTGGGGCGCGCCGCTGTCGGACGCGACGCATGCCGCGATGAACCACGAAGGCTCGCACGAGGTTCCGTGGACGCTTGAACAGACGCCGATGCCATTGTCGGGTTCGCTGGCCGGGACCGACGCGATCGCGGGGGCGGTCACGATCGACAGCGTTGCCGGTCTTGCCCGGAGCCTCGGTTTCGTCGGGCGTTTCCAGATCGGCCTGCCGCAGGACGAGACCGGCGTCTGGACGATCAGCCACGACAGCATGTCGAACGACGGGCCCAACCCGGCGGCCGACCGTACCATCCACATCGACCGGTACACCGGCAATGTACTGGCCGATGTGCGCTACAGCGACTACTCGGCCTATGCCAGGGCGATGGCCTGGGGGATCGCGTTCCACGAGGGCGACATGGGGGTCTGGAACCTGGTCCTGAACACCGCC
>NZ_JBKEAE010000041.1:0-23984 GCF_047971885.1 Tropicimonas sp.
TGCGAAGAATGGACCAGCATCGACATGTGCTCGCCTTCCTGTCCACGCGAACGGCGTATTGCACAGCTGGCGAGGAACCAGAGGATCGCATCCTCCAGACTGCGGGTCATCTCGGGATGGAAGCTCTCCTTGTATTTCGGGGAAGTCGGCCGCAGACGATCCGGATCGTCCTTATGGAGAATGCGGATCATGTCGCGCTCTTCGGCATCTGCCTCGGCGCTGTCGCTCCCGAACACCTCGCGGGCCCCGAAATAGCCAATTGGCCGCTCCAGCGCCGTGATGAAGTCTCGTGGGTAGAGATCGTCCAGATCTTCGTCGTTCCCGTAGGGATAGGGGTTGATGAAGACGTTTGCGAAAGGGGTCGCAGTGTAACCGACATAAGTGACAGCCGGCAGCGCAGCCAAGACTTGCCGTATCTCTGCGTTGATCCGCGTCATGTCGAACTCGCCGCGCGCCGAATTCACTGAGGCCTGATCGCATTCATCGTCAATCAGGAGCACCTTGAGCTCCCGCAGGACCACAGCGGGCGTGCGAGCAATCGTGCGCCGCAATTGCTTGAGCCGACTTCCCTCCTTTTTCATCACGATCAGCTGGGCATGACCTTCCGCTGGCATGACGAAACCACCGTTCGCGGGCTGGACAAAATCGCCCGCCGGGTCACTCGTGGTATAGAGTTGCCAGAGAGTGCGGTGACGAAGCACATCCTTCTCGAAGCGATCTTGGGTCTGCTTGCGCAGTTTGTTGGTCACGCCGCCCAAGACGATGATCATGTTGTAACCGGCATCGACTGCCTTCGCCATCACGGCAGTCATGTTGGCGGTCTTGCCGGATTGCACATAGCCGACTACCAGCCCACGAGAGGCGAACTTGTCCTTGCTTGGGTTGCCCAGCAACGAGACCACCTCCGTAGAGGCACGGTCCAACGAGCCGATCGTGTCGGGATTCCAGCCCTTTGTCTTCAGATACTCGTGCAGTGCGGTCCAGTGATGGCTGTTTGCCCCGGGTCCGCGATACCAGTCTTCCGGAGCATCAATGATCGAGTGGCGACGAAGAATCTCCACATCCTGGATCTCGGCACGCACGATCTCCACTGCAGCCGAGAGGTTCGCAACCATCTCTGGGCCAAAGGGTCCGAACAGGCCCTCCATCTCGCGGCGGCAGGCCGCAGCGGTCTCTTCAAGGGTCCCATAGTTCGCACGTCTTTGACGAAGCTGGGTTGCGAAGGTCTCGATCTGTGGAGAAGGCATGACAATCTCTTGAGCGGAAACTACCTTTTACTTCTAGGCGTTGCACTAATTCATCGTCAAACGCAGAAATTCCTGTCAGGACGAACGCACCGAATTAACCCAACCACTCAAGCCAAGGCCGCGTAGAGCAAACTCCCGAACTGCCGGGCCAGAAACGGCGGCACGGCGTTCCCGACCTGGACATACTGCTGTGTCCGATTGCCCAGAAAAAGGTAATCGTCCGGAAAGGTCTGCAATCGGGCGGCCTCGCGCACCGTCAGGCTGCGGCACTGTAACGGGTCCGGATGGATGAAATAGTGCCCGTCCTTGGAAATGTGACTCGTCACCGTTGTCGATGCCTCGTCTGCCAATTGAACCCGGAAGCGGTCGTTGAAGGCACCGCTGTGCCAATTGCGGTGGTCGGGGCTGAGTGCGAGCGGGAAGTCGGCGGCCTTCGGGCTGTAACCATGGACGTTACCGAAGACCGCGGCGAAGAGATAGCGGCCGAGATCAGACGCCATGTGCCCGCGCGTCTCGTGCTGGGCTATCGCGCGCAGGCCCGGCCGTTCCAGCCATTGCAGCAACTCGTCGTTCGACGTTGCATAGCCGTCAGGAAGCCACGAGGCAGCACGAACTTCTGGGGAAGCTTCCTGCATGCGCCGTGAGACATAGCGGAAGGCTTCGCGAAGGGCGCGGTCATCCTTCCCCTTGTAGATGCCGGCCAGCAGCCTTGCCGCATCGGTGACCTCACAACGCCACGACTTGGCGTCGTCGAGCCCTCTGCTGATGCCGCTCCGCAAGGAGGGCATGTTGCCTATGACATCGTTGACCGTCCTGGCCCCCGGTGAGACAGCGATCTCTGCATAGGCTGCCCGTGTTCCAAGATCGGACCGGATGCCGACAATGATCACCCTGTGGCGTCGTTGCGGAACTCCGAATGCCTCGGAGCGTACGATGAAGTCGGAAGGCCGTGTCGCTTCCCGCAGACTTGCCTTGCCGTCTTCGACCCGGATGGCACGCAGTTCGTAATGATGGTCGCGCCCCGTACCGAGCGAGGACAGGTCTTCCATCAGCATCTCGAAGACCAGCCGACTCTCGACCGTCGAAGACAGCATGCCCTTGACGTTTTCCATGACGAAGGCGGCTGGGCGAAGCTTGTCGAGGACCCGGATGTATTCGCGAAAGAGGTAGTGCCGCGCATCCTCCTCTGGGACGTAGCCGACCTTGCCTCTGGAACGGACGCGCCCCACAAGGGAATAGGCCTGACATGGGGGGCCGCCAATCAGGATCGTGTCGTCGTACTTTGCTTTCAGCGTCGCGATGGCACCATCTATGGCGGTCGCCGCAGGCCCGGTGCCGAGCTCAAGCGCGCGGGCTTCGCCGACGGCATGCTGCCACGCTTCGGCATCGACGGCTGACCAGTCCGGTTCGGATGCCAGCCCGGCATGGAAATCGATGAACTCTTTCGGCAAGACGCCATGACGTGCACGGTACTCGCGCAGAAAGGCACGCAGCGTCAGGGTCCGATGGGCCGACGCCTCCTTCTCGACCGAAATGCCGATCCGGAACGGCGCATGGCCGTCCCTGGCAAGGGACGAAAATCCCTCGCCAAGCCCGCCTGGACCGGCAAACAGATCGACAATGCCGAAAGTGGAAGGCAAATCAGGCTCCTGACGAATTTCATTCAGCCAGTGTATACTAGGTTCAGGGACGAAAACCAGGACGGATGTGACCGATATCGTGGACCAGCAGACCCGTTCCCGGATGATGTCGGGGATCAGGGGAAAGAACACCAAGCCCGAGCTGGCTCTCAGGCGGGCATTGCACGCGTGCGGTTTTCGCTTCCGACTTCATTCAAAGAAGGTCCACGGGCGACCGGACCTCGCTCTGCCGAAGTATCGCGCCGTCGTCTTTGTGCACGGCTGCTTCTGGCATCGGCATGAGGGGTGCCGCTACACCACCACGCCCGCAACGCGCTCGGAGTTCTGGCAGGCCAAGTTCGCGGCGAACGTTGCACGGGACAGCGTCGTTCGCGGAGCGCTGCTTGATCAGGGTTGGCGCGTGGCGACGATTTGGGAGTGTGCCTTGCGTAAGCCCGAGCAGGTCTCCGTGGCCGCCGACCGTCTTGCAGAATGGCTGGTGGCTGTAGGTGACACGCTCGAACTCGGTGAAAACGAGGCTTCGGCACACGTAAGAGAAGGTGAGGGCGCTGGCTCTTCCCGCTGATTGATCCAGCGCAGCAAGGCTGTGATCCGCCTGTTGAATGTTCGATCCGGGTCCCTTTTCACGAACGCCACTGACATCGAAGTGTTCAGGTGGGGCGTCGGGAAAAGCGTGAAATTTCGTGTAGTTACAAGCTATTCACCAAATCCGTGCAGTCATGAGGTCCAGAGAATATCGGCCCTGAGAGACCGCTTCCGGACCTTCTGGCGCTGAGGTCAGTGCTCAGCCATACTCGCATAACCCTCGAAAACAACGGAAAAATCCGGCCGCAGCCGGATCGAGAGAACGCTTTCGCGAGGGCAAGTGGCGGAGAGACAGGGATTCGAACCCTGGAGACGGTTCCCCGCCTACACACTTTCCAGGCGTGCGCCTTCGACCACTCGGCCACCGCTCCGTAGGGCGAGGGTGTAGCCGCAACGCCGGGAGACATGCAAGCCTATTCGGCGATGGTCCGGTGCGGCGCGGGGACGAGCACGAGGGTGACACGTGTCAGCTCAATCGGCAAGGAGGAGGTTAACCCGTCGGTTGCGGGCACCCTTCTTTTCGATCTTGCCGAGCGCAATGCGCCCGATCTCGCCGGTCGAGGCGACGTGGGTGCCGCCGCAGGGCTGGAGATCGACCCGGGCCTCGCCGGTTCCGATACGGATCAGGCGCACCCTGCCCTGCCCCATGGGCGGGCGGACGGACATGGTTTTCACCAGCCCGGGGTTGGCATCGAGATCGGCATCGGTGATCCATTCTTCGGTGACCGGCAGGTCGCGATCGACAAGCTCCTGCAGGCGCAGTTGCAGGCCATCACGATCTTCCGGTGCTTCGGGCATGTCGAAATCGAGCCGCCCCTTTTCGGCGCCGATGGAACCGCCCGTCACCGGCAGCGGGATGACCACCGACAACAGATGCAGTCCGGTATGAACGCGCATGTGGCGATAGCGCCGGTCCCAGTCGAGAAGCTGCCGCACTTCTGCCCCGACTGGCGGAAGAGGAGCACCTGCGGCTGGCAACAGCACGACATCCTCACCCGGCCCCTTCACAGCATTTTCAATGGCGACGGTTTCACCGCGCCAGTTCAGTTCGCCCGCGTCGCCGGGCTGCCCCCCGCCCTGCGCATAGAAAATCGTGGCATCCAGGATGATGCCGCCTTCGGGCGTGTGGCCGGTCACCGTTCCCTGCGCCTCGCGCGCATACCAGTCCTTGCGGTAAAGAAGATCGGTCATCGCCTGTCCTCATTCGGGTGCAGGGGGTGGGGATTGGGCGGGACCGGTTCGGGCCGGTCCGGGCCGGGCGCGCGCAACACCTCGGGATTACGCAACCAGATATCGCGTTGCGCAAAGGGTATCTCGATCCCCTCTTCGGCAAAACGCTCGGCGATACGGTGGTTCAGTTCGGTCCGGGTTGCCAGGCCGAAGGTAATGTCGCGCAGGATCACCCGGATTTCGAATTCCAGCGCGTCGGCGCCGAAATTCTGGAATGCAATCATCGGCGGCGGATTGACGATGACCAGCGGATGCGCCTCGGCGATTTCCTGCAGGATTTCCGCCACCTTCCGGGTGTCGGACCCATAGGCCACACCGACCGGCAGTATCAGCCGCCCCGACAGGTTGTCATGCGTCCAGTTGGTGACCTGTGTCGAGATGAAATCGGAGTTGGGAACGATCACGTCGGTGCGGTCGAAGGTCTCGATCGTGGTCGCGCGAACGGCGATCTTGCGCACCGTTCCCATGACACCGCCGACCTCTACCCAGTCGCCCTCGCTCACCGGCCGCTCGATCAGCATGATCAGGCCGGACACGAAATTGGAGACGATGTTCTGAAGCCCGAAACCGATGCCGACCGAAAGCGCGCCGGCAACGATCGCCAGATTGCTCAGGCCGATTCCGGCGGCCGACATCGCCGCCAGCACGGCCAGGAACACGCCCAGATAGCCCACCCCCGCGACAACGGCGTTTTTCGCGCCTTCGTCGAGTTTCGTTCGCGGCAGGATCGAGTTTCGCAGCGCGCCCTTGAACAGCCCCGCCAGAAGATAAACCACACCGAAGACGGCGGCGAAGATCAGTATCGTGCCTGGGGAAATCCGCGTTCCGCCGATCTCGACCCCTTCGCGGATCAGGTTCCAGAACTCGGCGATATCCGCGCGCCGGACGCCCCAGATCATGGCGAGAAGCGGCAGCGAGGCAACGAAGATGGCGAAGTTGATCAGTACCGGCCACAGGCCGTCGGTTGCCTTTTTGCCCGCCGGCGAGAACAGGCCGAAGATACCGACCGCCAGCCGCATCAGATAGTTTTCGAGGGCAAGCAGACCGAGCGACATGATCGGCGCGACGGTGAAGTAGATACCCGCCCGGGTGAAGCCGAACAGCGCCAGCACCGGGCCCAGCAGCGCAAAGATCATGCCCGCCTGCGCGATCAGCAGCATGATCCGGTCGATGAAGCTCCGCTCGTCGGGCGCGTCCGGGGCATCGGGTTCGCTCTGATCGGTGGCCTTGTGCGCCGACGATCGCTGCGCGTGCAGCATGATCAGATAGGAAAGCGCGGCAAGACACATGGCCGACAGCACGATCACCGGGAAGGCCAGCACCGCGCCGGTTCCGGGTTCGAGCGGGAAGATGCTGAAGATCTCGCGCAGCGACAGCGCCACCGCGACCAGCACGCCAAGCGCCGACGACAGAAGCCGTCCGCGGGCGCGCTCCTTCCTGGTCAGGTCGAGCGGCGTCGGCCAGTTCGACATGCGCGGAAAGACCTGCCCGCCAAGCCAGCGCGCGGTGAAGAACGCCATCCCCATGGCAGGAACGGTCCGGGTGACAAGCGCCTCGCCGCTTGCCCCCAGAACACCCGTGGCAATCAGAACCGCCGTCAGCAGAACGATGCCGGTGACCGGCAGAATGACCTGACCGAGCGAAACGATCATCGCGACCACGAGATAGCGATGACTGCCGCCGCCACGGCTGACCATCCAGTTCACCAGCCGCTGAAACCAGTTCCGCCCGCGCACGAGCAGCACAAGCGCTATCGCCGGCACCGCCAGCAAGGCTATGAAGGTGTCCCACCAGGTTCCCTGCTCCCGCAACAGGTCGGTTGCGGTGCTCGATTCCGTGGCCAGTATGCGGCGGATTTTCTTGAAATCCCGGACGACCGATTCCAGATGCGCCGGGTTGAGCGGTATCGGGCCGCGTTCGAGGATCTCGTGCTGCTGACGTTCCCGCAACAGCCGGTCGACCTGCGAAACCAGCGAATCCGCATAGGTATAGGCTTCGGTGGCCTCAAGCACCGGGGTCCGCAATTCCCAGTATTGCCGTTCGAGATCGCTGCGCAGCGCCGAAATCTGCTCGCCTTCGATCTCGCCTTCCTTGGGTCTTGGCCCAAGCGATTTTATCCGCACCTGAAGGGTCGATATCTGGGCGGCGTTCAGCGACTGGGCGGCCTGAAACTTCGACCGCCAGGTCACCAGATCCTGCCGCAGCGAGTCGAACGCCTGCGTCGATGCGCGCCCGGCCGCAAGCGCCTCCTCGGCGCGGTTCGCGACGGCGTTCCAGTCGTAGTAGTCCTGTTCGTCCAGCGCCAGCGCGGATTCCGATTGTGCCAGAAGCGGGGTCGGTGCGATCAGCGCCGTCGAGCAGGTCAGAATCGCCAGGAAAAGCGAAACCAGCAGGGGGGCAAGACGGTTCATCATCATGCCGGCTCAGATACGTCGGGCAGTTCGGGCGCACGGTCTTCCAGCCAGCGTGGCACCGGAAGCCCCTTGCCGCGCAGGAATCCGGGGTTGAACAGCCGCGAGGTATAGCGGGTTCCGTAATCGCACAGCATGGTGACGATCACATGGCCCGGCCCCATCTCGCGCCCCAGACGGATCGCGCCGGCGATATTGACACCGGATGAGGCGCCAAGGCACAGCCCCTCGTGCTCCAGCAGGTCGAAGAGGATCGGCAGCGCCTCGGAATCGGCGATCCGGTAACAGAAATCCGGCCCGAATCCTTCCAGGTTGGCGGTGATGCGCCCCTGCCCGATACCCTCGGAGATCGAGGAGCCCTCAGCCTTCAACTCACCGGTGGTGAAATAGCTGTAGAGCGCGGCACCCTCCGGATCGGCCAGACCGATCTTCACGCCCTTCGGTTGCAGCGCCCCGGCGACACCGGCCAGCGTGCCGCCCGAGCCGACGGCGCAGATGAAGCCGTCGACCCGGCCGTCGGTCTGGGCCCAGATCTCGGGGCCTGTGGTCTCGAAATGCGCCCTGCGGTTGGCGGTATTGTCGAACTGGTTCGCCCAGACGGCACCGTTCGGTTCGGTCCGGTCCAGTTCGGCCGCCAGACGCCCGGAATAGCGCACGAAGTTATCGGGGTTGCGATAGGGCACGGCCGGAACCTCGACCAGTTGCGCACCGGCGAGACGCAGCATGTCCTTCTTTTCCTGACTCTGGGTCTCGGGGATCACGATCACCGTGCGGAACCCCAGCGATGCGCCGACAAGCGCCAGCCCGATCCCGGTGTTTCCCGCCGTTCCCTCGACAATGGTTCCGCCCGGGCGCAGCATGCCCCGCGCCACCGCGTCGCGGATGATCGACAGCGCGGCGCGATCCTTGACCGACTGGCCGGGATTCATGAATTCGGCCTTGCCGAGAACCTCGCAGCCCGTCGCCTCGCTGGCCGCCCGCAGCCGGATCAGCGGGGTGTTGCCAACGGTTGCGGCAAGGTCGGTCCTGATGTCCATGTCAGCGCTCCTCTGGCAAGATCGTGCTCTTGCTAGCCGAGGGGGTTGCGGTGTCAACCGGAGCTGCGCAGAGTCTCGCGCATCCGGTCGAGATAAAGCAGCAGGATGATGAGCGGGCCGACGTTGATCTCGCCGCTTTTCACCAGGTCCATGGCCTGCGCGAACGGGATGACGTGGCTGCGGATATCCTCGCCCTCGCTTTCCAGGCCGCCGTCGGTGGCGGCGTTGTCGGGCAGGTCGGCGGTTGCCAGATATCCGAACAGGTATTCCGACTTGGCCCCCGGTGTCGGGTAATACTGCACGACCAGATGCAGGTCGCGCAGCGTCAGGCCAGATTCCTCGATCGCCTCGCGGCGGGCGGTCTGCTCGGGGGTCTCCCCGCCATCGATCCGCCCGGCGATCGCCTCCAGCATCCAGGGCTGGGAATCGCCGCGCGCATAGGGGCCGGCGCGGAACTGTTCGACCAGCAGCACCCTGTCGCGCACCGGGTCATAGGGCAGCACGGTCACCGCATCGGCCGAAACGAAGGTGCTGCGGTTAATCTCGTCGCCGTGCTCGCCCGAGAACTTGCGGTGGCTGAAATCGTATTCCTCGACCGTGAAGAAGCGCGAATAGGCCAGCGCGCGCCGCCTGAGCCGGACATCGCCGGGGCCCGCCTTGCGTCGCAGGGTGGTCGGGGCGGATTTCCGCGCGTTCAGCCGGGCCTGCGCGCGGGCGTGAAGCGGCCCGAACCGGCCCGCCACCTCCGAGGCGGGGCGACGGTCCATATCGGCCAGGATCTCCTCGGCCGTCAGGCAGGTCAGTGCGCCCCAGCGCGCGGCCCATTCGTCGAGGTTCCACGGCTCGCCGGGCAGGTATCCGTTCTCGGGCGGCACATACATCTGCGCATCGACCGGGCCGGTGGCCGCAATCACCCGGACCGGACGCAGACGATACCCGAAACTGTCCTCGTAATAGTCCAGCCGCGCCCGCGCCCCGGGCGCGACATCCTCGAGCAGCAGGCCCGCCGCTTCCCTGCCTTCCGCCTCGACGATCAGCGGAAAGTTCTCGCCCATCGCCCAGCGGACCGCGTGGCCCGGCAGCCGCGCCGGCACAGGCGCCCCGCCAGCGGCGGAGCCGGTCACGATGTCGCGCAACGCCTCGTGGCGGAGCGTTCCATAGAGAAATAGTGCATCCATGCCTTTGTCCCCGGGCGGGTTCAGGAAAACCGTTTCGACGCCCACTCGGCCAGCAGGGCCGCAAGAACCCCGCCCGACAAAAGCACCGCCGGAACCTGCGGCTGGCTTATCATCAGGAGGAAATAGTCGGCAACCATCTGCATCATCGCAATCAGCGCCTCCACCGGGCCACGATAGCGCAGGCGAATCGAATGTTGCAGCATTTCGTACGAGGACCAGAGCAGCAGGCAGTAGAAAACCGTCACCGCGACGGCACGCACCCCCAGCCCCGCCGCGGCGCCTGCCCCCCTGCCCGCATTGCGCCCGACGATGCCCCAGCCACAGAAAATGCCGATCAGCGCATTGGCCGGGCCGAACAGCCCAACCCGCGCCCCCTCGGGCAGAAGCGGTTTGAAGACTTCCGAGCCGAGCAAAGCGACAAGTGCAAAACCGATGGCGGCAACAAGCCTGGCGCCGGTGGGCATGGCATATCCCGCGATACAATCCGCGATCCCCGCGACCGCGGCGCAAACTCCAGCACAATTCCGTGAAGATTGCGTTTCCGGCCGCCCCGCCCACCGTCCAAAGCCACTACAGAACGCGGTCGAGCGCTCCGATCAGCCGCTCGATCTCGGCTTCGGTGGTGTAGTGCACGAAGCTCAGGCGCAGTACGCCGTTGTCGGGGTTGACGCCCATCGCCTCCAGCGGGCGGACGGCGTAGAAATCTCCGCCGCCGGCCATGATACCATGCGCGGCCAGCGCACGCGCGATCCATGCCGCGTTGCGACCGATATCCAGCGCGATTGTCGGCGCCCGTGCCTCGGCCCGCACCGGGCCGAGCAGCCGCAGATCGTTACGGTTTTCCAGATAGTCGAGCAGCGGCCGCATCAGCGCGATTTCATGCGCCCGCATCAGGTCGTGCACCGCCCTGCCGCTTGCCGCCGGATCGTCAGTGGAAATCCCGTGGCGGGCGGCAAGCGCGTCGAGATAATCGGCCATCCCGGCCGAGGCCGCAACCTGCGCATGGTCCGGCCCGGCGGGCGTGAACCGCTTGCAGAGCACATCGCCGTTGAAAAAATGCGCCTGATTGGGAAGCTCGAAGCCGAACTGACGACGGATGACCATGATCCCCTGATGCGGCCCATAGGTCTTGTAGCTGGAAAACAGGTAGACATCGGGGCCGAGATCGCCCACATCCGGCAACCCGTGCGGCGCGTAGGACACACCGTCGACACAGACAAAGGCACCGGCGGCATGGGCATCGGCGGTGATGGCGGCAACATCGTTGATTTCGCCCACCACGTTCGAGCAATGCGGGAAACAGACAAGCCGGACCTTGCCGTCATCAAGCAGCGGCGCAAGCGCTTCGGGGTCCAGATGCCCGCTCGCCGGGTCGATCCGCCATTCACGAACCTCGACCCCCTCGTCCGCCAGCCGCCGCCACGGGCCGGAATTGGCCTCGTGGTCCTGATTGGTCACCACGATGGCATCGCCCGGCGCAAGCCAGCGCCGCACCGCATTGGCCAGCACGAAGGTGTTCTGCGATGTCGACGGGCCGAAACTCACCTCGTCGGTCTCGACCCCCAGAATCGCCGCCAGCCTGCGGCGCGCCTCGTCCATCTCGGCACCCGCCGCCTCCGAGGCCGGATAGGGCGCATAGGGCTGGACCTTGCGCTGGCGGTAGTAGCGATCCAGCCGGTCGATCACCTGCCCGCAGGTATAGGAGCCACCCGCGTTTTCGAAGAACGCCCACCCCTCGAGCGAGGGTTCGGCGAAGGCCGGGAACTGGGCCCGGGCGAATTCCACATCGAGTTTCATGGCGCAATCTAGAGCGCAGGCCAGGGCGATTGGCAAGCGCCGGACACCCGCGTACCGGTTGACCGGCCAGGCTGAACCCCTGTAACTGGCCGCGGGCAGGACGACCTGCCCCCTGCTTCGCCACGGGACGGCCCGGTCATGTATTCAGGAGGGTCCACCGTGCCCTGGCTTTACCTCGTTCTTGCCGGTTTTCTCGAAATCGTCTGGGCATTCTTCATGAAGAAATCCGGCGGATTTTCCCTGCCCGTCCCCACCGCGATCACGCTGGTTGCGATGATCGCCAGCTTTGCCCTGCTGTCGGCAGCCATGCGGGTGCTGCCGCTCGGAACCGCCTATGCGGTGTGGACCGGCATCGGCACCGTCGGTGCGTTCATCGTCGGCGTTGTCGTGCTGGGCGAATCCGCCACACCGGCCCGGCTTGCGGCGGCAGCGCTGATACTGGCCGGGATCGCTTTGATGAAAGTGTCCGAAGCGGGCGGTACCTAGACCGCCGCGCGCGCCAGCCGGGTTTCGCCGGCGCTCAGCCGTTGACGTCGACCACCACCCTGCCCCGGACCTTGCCCTGCAGGATTTCGGCACCGAGCCGCGGCAGATCGTCGAGCGTTGCATCGACGGTCATGCCTTCGAGCTTGTCGAAAGGAAGATCGGTGACAACCCGCTTCCACGCCTCGACACGGTTGGCATAGGGCTGGTGCACCGAATCGATCCCGAGCAGGTTCACCGCCCGCAGCAGGAACGGAACGACGCTGGCAGGCACCAGCTGGCCGCCCGCCAGTCCGATCGCCGCGACCGAGGCGCCGTAGTTCATCTGCCCGAGGATCCGCGCCAGCATCTCGCCGCCGACCGCATCGACACAGCCCGCCCAGGTTTCGCGCTCCAGCGGTCGGTCGATCACCTTGTTGATCTTGTCGCGCAGCACGATCTTGGCCGCGCCGAGCGAGGCGAGATATTGCGCCTGTTCGGGTCGCCCGGTGACGCCGGTCACCTCGTATCCGAGGTTGGAGAGGATCGCCACGGCAACCGAGCCCACGCCGCCGGTCGCACCGGTGACCAGCACATCGCCCTGGTCCTTTTTCATGCCTTGCCGTTCCAGCGCGATGACCGCCAGCATCGACGTCAGGCCGGCGGTTCCCACCTCCATCGCCCGCCGGGTGGTCAGACCGTCGGGCAGCGGAACCAGCCAGTCGGCCTTGACGCGGGCCTTTTCGGCGTAGCCGCCCCAGTGAATCTCGCCCACGCGCCAGCCGGTCAGGATCACCTTGTCGCCCGGCGAATAGCGCGGATCGTCGGATACCTCGACCGTACCGGTGAAATCGATGCCGGGCACGTGCGGATAGGTCTTCACCAGCCCCGCCCCGGGGCCGAGTACCAGCCCGTCCTTGTAGTTCAGCGTCGAGTATTCGACCCGCACCGTCACGTCACCGGGCGGCAGCATATCCTCGTCGATCTCGGTGACGCGGGCATGGGTGGTTCCGTCTTCTGCCTTCTCGACCAGCACTGCGCGCATGGCGGTTCTCCCTTGTTGGCTGCCGGCCGCACCATGCGGCCGGTACATCAGGCCTCGTCCGGCATGAACACCAGATCGGTGTCGGCCGTTCCGGCCCCCGCAGCGGTCAGCATCGCATGGATCTGCCCGCGGTGGTGGGTCTGGTGATTGAACATGTGCGCGACGCAGGTTGCAACCGGGCGGGTGATCGTGCGCCCGGTCGAGCCGGAGAACCACGAAAGATCGCCCCTGAGCGCCGATGGCTTCATGCGCCCGGCCCAGAGCACGAGATGCCCGTCCGTACGCAGCCTGTCGGCCTTCCATGCGGCAAGGGTCGGATACAATTCCGCACTGCCCGCGATCCCGCACCCGGGCCGGTCCCATCCGGCCAGACGCGACATCCACACCCGGTCGCCCCACAGCAGGTGATTGAGCGTCCCCATGATCGAGCCGAAGAACGCGCCGCGGTCGGTGAACAGCGCGTCGTCGTCCAGTGTCTCGGCCGCGGCGGCAACGGCACCGTTCTGCCATCTGTTGTAGCGCGCCATCAGGCGAACGTATTCAACCGATATCATCCGCCCGCCCCTTCCGGCCCATCCGCTGCGGCGAGTGTCGGCGCAACGGCTGCGCACTGTCAATCGCCCGGCGCTATTGGCTGCCGATAAGAACACCCGCCGCCAGAACAAGCCCGCCGCCGACGACGACCTGCAACGTCGCACGCCAGAACGGCGTGTTCATGTAGCGGTTCTGAATCCACGCGATCGCCCATAGCTCGCAGAAAACGACGATCACCGCGATGATCGTCGCCGTCCAGAAATGCGGGATGAGATAGGGCAGCGCATGACCGAGCCCGCCGACCGTGGTCATCACACCCGAGGCGATTCCACGCTTGACCGGGCTGCCGCGCCCCGAAAGCTCGCCATCGTCCGAGGCCGCCTCGGTGAAGCCCATGGAGATTCCCGCCCCCACCGAGGCCGCCAGCCCGACCAGAAACGTGTTCCAGGTATCGCCGGTGGCGAACGCTGCGGCAAAGATCGGCGCAAGGGTGGAAACCGAGCCATCCATCAGCCCGGCAAGCCCCGGCTGCACCCAGGTCAGCAGGAACTGCCGGTGCTCGTTCTGGTCCTCGGCCGCGATCGCCTCCTCGGTCAGATGCTCGGCAGCCAGTTCTCCGGCGCGCCGCTCGTGGCCTGCCTCGGCGGCGGCCAGATCGCCCAGAAGCCGGCGCAACTCCGCATCGCTCACCCGCGCGGCGGCCTTTTCGTAGAAGATGCGCGCCTCGGCCTCCATTTCACCGACAATTTCGCGCACACGCGACATGGGCAGGTTTTCGAGCAGCCATTCCGGCTTGCGGTCGTAGAATCCGGAAACATGGGCGCGGCGGATCAGCGGTATCGTCGGACCGAAGCGGATCCGGTAAAGCGCGATCAGGCTCTGGCGATGGCGGTCTTCCTCGGCCGCCATGTCCATGAACATCGCCGATGTCGCCGGATAGTCGGCCCGCAACCGGCTGGCAAAGTTGCGGTAGATCCGGCTGTCATCCTCCTCCGAAGAGATCGCCAGCGCAAGGATTTCCGCCTCCGACAGGGTATCGAAGCGCAACCGGTTGGAAAGAAGGGGTCTCATGTCTCCGCACTGCATTAGTTTAGAATAATTCTATATTAGTGCAATTGCGCGCAGGCTCAAGCCGCCTTGCAGCTTGAATTACCGGCCGGATCGTCATAGATTCGGTTCGTTCCCTCGGGAACTATGGCGATAAACGCGCTCGTAATAAGCGGATCGGACCCGGGGGCGGTACCCGGCGGCTCCACCACGTCCCTCGTTGGGGGACCATGGGGCCGAAACAGGATCGACGGACGTCTAAAGGGGTTTGCTTTCGCTCGGTGAGGTACCACCGTTACCGGTCCAAAAAGCATAATTGCCAACGACAATCGTGCTCCGGTGGCCGTTGCTGCGTAAGCAGTAGCCAAACCGAAATCCAAGCCCAGCCGCCTAGCAGCGTCTGGCGGGGTTCGCAGGCACCTGGCAACAGAAGCCTGCACTTCTCGTCCAAAGCTGCGCGATCTTTTTTCCGTCTCTGGCACGGCACAACCGCAAATTGTCGCGCACAGACCGGGTGACGCGGGCGATCCGGGTGAATACGCTGGGAGTCGGCGCGACACAATCGGGAGGGACCTGCAATGCCGAAACCGACAACGGGCATGCATTGGTGGCTTCGGCTTCTGGCCGCCGTTCTGCTGGTCATGGGGGCCTACCTGCTGACCGGCGGCATCTACCTGCTCATGCTTGGGGGAACGTGGTATTACGTGATCGCCGGCATCGGCTTGCTCGCTTCTGGCTGGCAGATGTGGAAGGGGCGGCTCGACAGTATCTACATTTTTCTTGCGCTGCTCGTCTTCACCTTCGGCTGGACATGTTTCGAGGCCGGCCAGCGCTTCTGGGCCTGGGTGCCGCGCATGGCCACCCCGCTGGCAATCGCCATCGCGGTCCTGTTTTCGGCGCCGTTGCTGCCGGATCCGGCCGTCACCCGCCGGGTTCGGCTGTGGACACGTGCAACCGGCGCGCTTGGTGCGGCAGTTCTTGCCGCATTCATTGCCGCCATGTTCTTTCCCCACGGCATCGTCCGCAACGACATGGCTGTCACCCCGGGCGCCGAGACCGCCCGGACGCTGGCGATGGGCGACGAGTGGCGCGAATACGGTCGCACCGGCGAGGGCGTACGCTATTCGCCGCTCGATCAGATCACCAGGGACAATATCGGAAAGCTCGAAGTCGTCTGGACCGCCCGTCACGGGCAGGTGCCCGATGCCCGCCTGGCCAACGAGGATCAGAACACGCCCATCTTCGCCGATGGGACACTTTATCACTGTGCCTACAACAATGTCGTCTCGGCGTTTGACGGCACCACCGGCGCGCTGAAATGGCGGTTCGACCCCGAGGCGGCGGCCCCCGTCTGGATGCGTTGCCGCTCGCTCGCCTATGTGGACCCGGCAGCCCTGCCCGAAAGGGCCGCCAGCAGCGCCCCTGCCCCGGTCATCCCGCCGGCGCCACCCTTCAGTGGCGCGGGCCGGGCGCCCGAGGCGGTGCCGCCCGCCTTCATCAGCCCGGAATCCGCCGGTGCCGGGATGGCAGCGCCCGGTTCCGCCGGCGCGGATTGCGGCCCGCGTATCGTCATGGCAACCGCCGACGGGCGCCTGATTGCCGTCAGGGCGGCGGACGGCACAGCTTGCGACGGATTCGGCGATGGCGGTGTCGTCGATCTGCGACAGGGCATGGGTGACTACCCACCGGGCCAGTACATGCCGACAACCGGCGCGGTTCTGGCCGGCGACAGGATCGTCGTCGGCGGCTGGGTCAAGGACAATCAGTCCACGGACGAGGCGCCGGGCGTGGTCCGCGCCTACGACGCGCTGACGGGCGAGCTTTCCTGGGCCTGGGATTCGGGAAACCCCGACATCGACAAGCTGCCACCCGAGGGAGAGACCTATACCCTGGGCACGCCCAATGTCTGGGCGCCGCCCTCCTATGACGCCGACCTGAACATGGTCTATCTGCCCACCGGCAACCCGAGCCCCGACTACTGGGGTGGTGCGCGCAGCGAAAGGGACGACGAATACAGTTCTTCGGTGGTGGCGGTCGATCTCGATACGGGCAGGGAAGTCTGGCACTTCCAGACTGTCCGGCACGACCTCTGGGACTACGACGTTCCGTCCCAACCGGCGCTGGTGGAGTTTCCACAACCCGATGGCAGCACGGTTCCGGCGCTTGTGCAACTGACCAAGCGGGGCCAGATCTTCGTGCTTGACCGCCGCAACGGCACGCCCCTGACCGAGGTCGAGGAGCGTCCGGCGCCGCAGGGCGACGCCGAGGGCGAGCGCTACGCGCCGACCCAGCCCTATTCGGTCGGCATGCCGCAGATCGGAACCGACCCTGCCATGATGAAGGGAAGCCGCGCCTGGGGCATGACACCGCTCGATCATCTTTATTGCCGCATCCGCAATGCGAAAACCCGGTGGGACGGTCTGTTGACCCCGCCCTCGACCGAACCGTACTTCGAATTCCCGGGCAACACCGGCGGGTTCAACTGGGGCAGCGCCTCGTTCGATCAGAGCCGCAACCTGCTGGTGCTCAACGATTTGCGCTGGCAGAGCCGCAGCCAGTTGATCCCGCAGGAGCAAGCGCAGGGCCTCGACGCAGGTACCGTCACCGAGGCGGGTCCGATGCAGGGCACGCCCTATCAGATCAAGATCGGCTACAACACGCTGAAATACTTGCTGACCCCCTGTTTCGAACCGCCCTACGGCACGGTGACGGCAATCGATCTGGCAAGCCGCCAAATCCGCTGGCAGGTCCCGATGGGCACCACGCGCGAGGTCGGCCCCTTCGGGATCAAGACCCGCCTGCCGCTCTATCCCGGCATGCCGACGCTGGGCGGGCTGCTGACGACACGGCCCGGCCTCAGCTTCTTCGCCGGAACGCAGGACTACTTCCTGCGCGCCATCGACACCGAGACCGGCCAAGTCGTCTGGAAAGACGCCCTGCCGGTCGGCAGCCAGTCCGTGCCGATCACCTATCTCGACCGGAACGGGCGGCAGGTGATCGTGGTTTCGGCTGCGGGGGCACGGCTCAGCCCGGATCGGGGCGATTACCTGATCGCCTATGCGCTCGGGGGCAACTGACCGGGCGACGAACGCCGCCCCGGGGGGCCAGCGCCGGACATCGGCCCGGCGCGTTCCGTTCGGGACGGATCAGAAAATCGCCGCCGGCAGCCAGGTCGCCAGCACCGGCAGGTTCCAGACCAGCAGGACACCGATGGCCTGGATGACGATGAAGGGGGCGACGCCGGCATAGATCTGGCCCGTGGTCACCCCGGCGGGCGCCACCCCGCGCAGGTAGAACAGCGAAAATCCGAACGGCGGCGTCAGGAAGCTGGTCTGAAGGTTGATCGCGATAAGCACGCCCAGCCAGATCGGATCGTGCCCCATCAGGATCAGTGCCGGTGTAACCAGCGGCAGCACGATCACCGATATCTCGACGAAATCGAGGAAAAATCCCAGCCCGAAGATGAACAGCATGCTGAAGACGAGCGCACCCGTCGCGCCCCCCGGCATCTGCTCCAGAATGGCCGATACGCGCTCCTCCCCTCCCAGACCGATGAAGACCAGCGAAAAGAAACTGGCGGCGAGGATCGTGGCAAAGATCATCGCTGTCATCGTCAGCGTGGAATCGAGCGCACCCTGAATGATGCCCCCGCGGATCATGCCACGCAGCGCGGCAAATACCGCCGCCGCGCCGACCAGCGCCAGCGACACATAGGCAAGACCGCGTGCGATATCGGCCGGCGACAGGTCGCTGCGCTGGAAGCGGACCGGATAGAGCCCGGCGGCGATCGCCAGCACGCCGAACGCCACCATCCCGGTCAGGATGAGCCGCCTGTTCCGCCCGGTGCGCAGCGCCGCCATCAGCAGCGCGCCGATCGCCCCGACCGATGCCGCCTCGGTCGGGGTGGCGATACCGCCAAGGATCGCGCCAAGCACGGCGAAGATCAGGATGACCGGCGGCAGGATGGCGGCGGCGATCTCGGCCATGGTCACCTTTCTGCCATCGGCCGGCGCAGGCGGCATGTCGCCCGGGCGGAGCATGCCGCGCAGCAGGATATAGAGGATATACAACACCACCAGCATCAGCCCCGGCACAATCGCCGCGGCGAACACCTGTCCGACCGAAATCGTCTCGACCGAGAACCTGCCCTGTTCGTACTGGGCCTGCTGATAGGCGTTCGACATCACGTCCGACAGGATGATGAGCAGCGTCGAGGGCGGGATGATCTGCCCCAGCGTCCCGGCGGTGCAGACGATACCGCAGGAAACGCGCGGATCGTAGCCGGTGCGCAGCATGGTCGGCAGCGCGATCATGCCCATCGCCACCACCGTCGCGCCGACGATCCCGGTCGAGGCCGCCAGCAGCGCGCCGACCAGCACCACCGATATCCCCAGGCCGCCGCGAAGCTGGCCGAACAGGCGCCCCATCGTGTCGAGCAGATCCTCGGCGATGCGGCTTTTCTCCAGCACCGCCCCCATGACGACGAACAGTGGAATGGCAATCAGCACATCGTTGCTGAGCAGCCCGAAGGCCCGCTGCCCCAGCGCGCCGAGGAGCGAAATGTTCATCACCCCCAGCGCCCAGCCGGTATAGGCGAAGATCACCGCCACGCCGGCAATGGTGAAGGCCACCGGAAAACCCAGCAGAATGCCGCCCATCAGCGCGGCGAACATGAGAACGTCGAGATATTCGGTCATGCGACGGGGCGCCTTGCGACAAGCCGGATCAGGATCGCCACCGACTGCATCATCACCAGGATGCAGAAGGCCGGGATCAGCGATTTCAGCAGGAACACCGCCTCGATCCCGCCAACTGAAATCGGCCCTTCGAGGATTTTCCACGAGTTCCGGACCGACGGCCACGACCAGTAGAGCAGCGCCGCCATCGACGGCAGCAGCAGGAACAGATGGCCGAAGATGTCGATGCGCCGCCGGCCGTCGGTCGACAGGCGCGCGTAGAAGATATCGACCCGCACATGCTGATCGACCAGCAGCGTATAGCCCGCCCCCAGCATGAAGAACGCACCATGCAGGTATAGCACGCTTTCCTGCGCGGCGATCGAATTGACGCCGAAGACATAGCGCCCGATGACGATCCCGAACTGGATCAGCACCATCAGCAGCACGAACCAGCGCACCACGCGGGCCAGGGCGCGGTTGATCGCATCCAGAAGATCGGCAAGTCGTTCCATGCGCCCCTCGGCATTGGCGGCCGGCGCGGATCAGCCCGCGCCAGCCAGTCGGGTCAGTAGCCCAGAACCGCGGCGCGCGCGTTCATCTGGCCGTTGTCGGCATAGGTCATGTAGCGGCCGACATGGTCGCGATAGGACAGGAAGCTCTCGGTGATGTTGCGTACCAGTTCGTCGTCACTCTGGCGCAACTCGTCGATCACCTCGGCCGCCGCCTTGCCCATCGCCGTGATCACGTCTTCGGGCAGCCTGCGCAGTTGCACATCGTGCTCGTCGATCATCATCTGCAACGACTGGGCATGTTTGGTGGTATATTCGGTCCAGACCGGGTTGTAGAGACTTTCGCAGGCCAGCGCGACCGCCTGTTGCAGATCGTCGGGCAGGTTGTTGAAGACCTCGGCGTTGACCGCGCATTCCTCGGCCGACGACGGCTCGCCCACCCCGGGCCAGTAGTAGAACTTCGCCACCTGATAGAAGCCGAGCGCGCTGTCGGACCACGGCCCGATGAACTCGCCCGCATCCAGCGCGCCGGTCTGCAACGCCTGGAACATGTCGCCGCCGCCCATCGCCTGCGAGGCCATGCCCAGTTTCGACGCCATTTCCGAGGCGAGCCCGGTGGTGCGGTATTTCAGCCCCTTCAGGTCATCGACCGAATTGATCTCGTTGCGGAACCAGCCGGCCATCTGCGGGCCGGAATTGCCGCACAGGAAGGGCTTGAGCCCGAAGCGCGCATACATCTCGTCATAAAGCGCCTGCCCGCCGCCATGCGCCAGCCAGCCGAACTGCTCGTCCGCCCTCAGCCCGAAAGGCTGCGAGCAGAACAGCAAAATGCCCTTGGACTTGGAGCCCCAGTAGGACGGAACCGCGTGATAGAGCTCGGCCGTCCCCTCCGAAACCGCATCGAATACGCCGTTGCCCGGCACAAGCTCGCCGGCGGCATGGAGCTGCACCTCGATCCGGCCGCCCGACAGCGTGGTGATCCGGTCGGCCAGCATCTGCGCCGCCACCCCCGGCCCCGGCAGGTTCTTGGGCCATGCGGTGACCATCTTCCAGCGCATCACATCCTGCGCGATAGCAGGGGCCGCCAGCGCGGTTGCCGCCGCACCGAACGCGCCGGTGGCGAGAAAATTGCGTCTCTTCATCTCGATACTCCCTGTCAGGTTGTTGTTATCCCAGTATTCCGGGCAATGTCAGGCCGTGCTCGCGGGCACAGTCAAGCGCAATATCGTAACCCGCATCGGCATGCCGCATCACCCCGGTCGCCGGATCGTTCCACAGCACACGTTCGAGGCGCCTGTCGGCATCTCTGCTGCCATCGCAGCAGATCACCATTCCGGCATGCTGGCTGAAGCCCATGCCGACACCGCCGCCGTGATGCAGGCTGACCCATGTGGCGCCACTTGCCGTGTTGAGCAGCGCATTCAGCAGCGGCCAGTCGGAAACGGCGTCAGAGCCGTCGCGCATCGCCTCGGTCTCGCGGTTGGGGCTGGCGACCGAACCGGAATCGAGGTGATCGCGCCCGATCACGATGGGCGCCGACAATTCGCCGGTGCGCACCATCTCGTTGAACGCCAGACCGAGCCTGTCGCGCACCCCCAGCCCCACCCAGCAGATGCGGGCCGGCAGCCCCTGGAACGCGATCCGCTCGCGCGCCATGTCGAGCCAGTTGTGAAGGTGCGGGTCGTCGACCAGTTCCTTTACCCTGCGGTCTGTCCGGTAGATATCCTCGGGGTCGCCCGAAAGCGCCGCCCAGCGGAACGGGCCGATGCCCCGGCAGAAAAGCGGGCGGATATAGGCCGGCACGAATCCGGGAAAGGCGAATGCGTCGTCCAGCCCCTCCTCCAGCGCCACCTGCCGGATGTTATTGCCATAATCGACCGTGGGAATGCCGGCGTTGCAGAAATCGACCATCGCCGCCACCTGCACCCGGATCGAGGCGCGCGCCGCAGCCCCGACGGCGGCCGGGTCGCTCTCCTGCCGCGCGCGCCAGTCGGCGACCGACCAGCCCCGCGGCAGGTAGCCGTAAACCGGATCGTGGGCGCTGGTCTGGTCGGTCACGATATCGGGGCGCACGCCGCGCCGGACCAGTTCGGGATAGACATCGGCGGCGTTGGCGATCAGCGCCACCGATTTCGCCTCGCCGGCGGCGGTCCAGCGCGCGATCAGTTCCAGCGCTTCATCCAGCGAATGCGTTTTCTCGTCCACGTATCTGGTACGAAGGCGAAAATCGGCGCGGGTCTCGTCGCATTCGACCGCCAGACAGCAAGCCCCGGCCATTACCGCCGCCAGCGGCTGCGCCCCGCCCATGCCGCCCAGACCGGCGGTCAGGATCCAGCGGCCGGACAGGTCGCCGCCGTAATGCTGGCGCCCGGCTTCCATGAAGGTCTCGTAGGTGCCCTGAACGATGCCCTGACTGCCGATATAGATCCACGATCCGGCGGTCATCTGGCCGTACATCATCAGGCCCTTACGATCGAGTTCGTTGAAATGTTCCCAGGTCGCCCAATGGGGCACAAGGTTGGAATTGGCGATCAGCACGCGCGGCGCATCGGCATGGGTGCGGAACACGCCCACCGGCTTGCCCGACTGCACCAGCAGCGTCTGGTCGGCCTCGAGTTCCTTCAGCGCCGCGACGATCAGGTCGAAATCCTCCCAGCTTCGCGCCGCCCGTCCGATGCCGCCATAGACCACCAGTTCATGCGGGTTCTCCGCCACGTCGGGATGC
Organism: Tropicimonas sp.; assembly: GCF_047971885.1. NCBI lineage: Bacteria > Pseudomonadati > Pseudomonadota > Alphaproteobacteria > Rhodobacterales > Roseobacteraceae > Tropicimonas > Tropicimonas sp. The sequence continues at coordinate 22,127 of NZ_JBKEAE010000041.1, forward strand.
AGGTTGTTCATCAGCATCCGCATCGGCGCCTCGGTCAGCCAGCTTTTCGCGCTGATCGCGGGGCCGGTCGGCGGGAAGACATCGCGCAGGTTGTGGCGGGTGTTGGTCATTTCATCTACCTCTTCAGCGGGTGTTCGTCGGCACCGGCCAGACGTTAACCATCATTGCATTTTCTTTCGCGGAGTAGGGTATTCTGACTTGAGTTTCTGTTCGATCTGGCTCAAGTTACTCGGGTTGACGTACGGTGAGATCGCTCGCCGGTTGTGTTTGTTTACCCAACGTAATCCACTCGGAGAATTTTCAGCATGAGAAACATGTTCAAATCGCTTGCGGCGGGTCTTGCCGCTGTGTTCCTTGCAGCGCCCGCCTTCGCCCTGCCCGTGACGATCGACTTCGAGTCGTTCCCCGGCGGCGGCGTGCCCCACAACAACGTCGATGTCGATACCCAGTATGCTTCGCTCGGCGTCACCTTCGAACTGTTCGAGAATGGCGCCAGTGTCGGCCCGGCGGCGCTCAACAACGACTATACCTCCAGCTTCGCCCTTTTCAATCTGGTGAGCGGCACCACCATCTCCGATGCCAACCGTGCCGATCTGCTGCGCATGACCTTCGCCGGACCGGTGGGCAGCCTGTCCTTCCTGCACGCCGGATGGGGCGACTACACGCGGTTCGAAGCATACGACCAGAGCGGTACGCTGCTTGAAACCCTCTCGGGTAATGGCGGCAGCGCTTTCCAGACCGTCTCCTTTTCGGCGACCGGCATTGCGAGGCTCGATGTCTTTCAGAGCCAGGACAACTACGCCTATGCCATCGACAACCTGACCTTCGACGCCGGAAACACCGCAGCGGTTCCGCTGCCGGCGACGGCGCCGCTGTTCGCCGGCGCGCTGCTCATGCTCGGCGCGGCGCGGCGCAAGAGCCGCCGGAAGGCCTGAGAACGGCACGGCGGGAATACGCCTCCCGCCACCCCGCCCGACAGGAGAGAACGGAGCCCCGCCGCCTTCGGCCGGGCTCCGTTTCCTTTGTGCCCGCCCGGATTTAGCCGGCGCGCTCATCCATCGCCCCGCAAGCCCGGCGCCAGTTTCGCCAGCGTGGTGAGGATTTCGCCCAGATACACCCGCAGGCGCCCGGCGGCGGCGCTGTCATAGGTCCAGGGCGCGGATTCGGCCGTCAGATAGGTGGACTGCGCCAGTTCCATCTGGATCGCGTGCACGCCTTCGGACGGGCGCCCGTAATGGCGGGTCGTCCAGCCGCCCCGGAACCGCCCGTTGCACACCGACGTGTAACCTTCGGCGCCTGCGCAAATTCGCGCGACGGCAGTTTCGACAGCGGCGGCGCAGGTGGCGCCATTGTCGGTGCCGATGTTGAAATCGGGCAGCCTGCCGTCGAACAGAAACGGAATGTGCGAGCGGATCGAATGACAATCGTAAAGGATCGCCACCCCGTGCGCCGCGCGCACCCGCCCGACCTCGGCGCGCAGGGCGGCGTGATAGGGTGCGTGCCAGTCGCGGGTGCGCCGTGCAACCTCGTCCGCATCGGGCGGTTCCGACCAGATCTCCACCCCGTCGAAATCGCTCAGCGGCACCAGAGCGGTGGTGTTCTGCCCGGGATAGAGGCTTTCGCCCGCCGGGTCGCGGTTGGCGTCGATCACATAGCGGTGGAAGGTCGCGCGCACCGTGCTCGCACCACCCGGCAGCCCGTCATACAGCCGTTCGATGTGCCAGTCGGTATCGGCCAGTTCGCGCCCCCTGTCGTTCAGGCGGGCGCGCATGCCGTCGGGCAGAAAGGTACCGGTATGAGGAAGGCCCAGAATGACCGGGCTGTCGCCACGGGCGATCTCGACAGGGTTCATCGGGAA